>NZ_JBCPSP010000049.1:0-31234 GCF_051129895.1 Pseudomonas sp. Je.1.5.c | reverse complement strand
ACCCAAGCCTTGGTCATCTTGGCTCGAAAGCTTGCCCGCGTGGCTTTCGCCCTGATGAAAAATCAGGGCGAATACATCACCAGAGCTATGAAATTGGCTTGCCCATAACCATAGAATCTCCCACGCCTGGGATCTAGCGTGGGAGCGGGCTTGCCCCGCGATTGCGATGCCACTGACAGAACGAGGGCCAAAAAAGGCCCCAAGGACCCCGTGAAATGGCCTATCAACCCCAGGAAATCTTCTTTCGCAGCAGCGCCCCGGTGACCATCGACGAAGACAAGTGCATCGCCGAAAAAGGCTGCACCGTCTGCGTCGAGGTGTGCCCCATGGACCTGCTGGCCATCAACCCGGCCACGCAGAAAGCCTACATGGCCTTCGACGAATGCTGGTACTGCATGCCCTGCGAAAAGGACTGCCCGACCGGCGCCGTGAAGGTCGATATCCCGTACCTGCTGCGCTGAAACACCTGCCATCCGGCGAACCACCGGACGCCCACCTGCTGTGCCCCTCGTTTCCCACCACCCAGTCAGGGCGGCGGAGACGACTCAAATACCTAAAACGATTCGAGGGGAAACACCCATGCGCCTTGTAGCAACCGTGGCCGGCCTCGCGCTGGCAATCGCTGGCCTGAATGCCCACGCCGAAACCATCCGCGTCGCCATCGGCACCCAGGACACCACCATCAACTGCGCCACCGGCGGCCTGCTGATCCGCGAGCTGGGCCTGTTGGACAAATACCTGCCACACGATGGCAAGTACAAGGACGCCCAGTACCAGATCGAGTGGAAGAACTTCACCAGCGGCGCGCCACTGACCAACGAGATGGTCGCCGGCAAACTGGACTTCGGCGCCATGGCCGACTTCCCCGGCTCGTTCAACGGCGTCGCCCACCTCGATGCTGGCAAGCGCAGCCTGTTCATCAGTGTGCTGTCCGGTAGCGTACACGGCAGTGGCAACGGCATCGTGGTGCCGGCAGCCTCAGGCGTGCAGTCGCTAGCCGAGCTCAAGGGCAAGACCATCTCGGTGCCATTCGCCTCGACCGCCCACGGCATGCTGTTGCGCGCCGTCGCCGCCCAAGGCTGGGACCCACAGAAAGATGTGCGGATCATCGCCCAGGCGCCAGAGATTGCCGGTTCGGCCTTGCGCAGCAACCGCATCGAAGCGCATGCCGACTTCGTGCCGTTCGCCGAGCTGTTCCCCAATCGCGGCTTCGCCCGCAAGATCTTCGATGGCTCGCAGGCCAATGCGCCGACCTTCCATGGCGCGCTGGTCGATGCCGACTACGCGAAGAAATACCCCGAGGTGGTCACCGCCTACCTGCGCGCCAGCCTTGAGGCCGATCGCCTGATCGCCGCCGAGCCAGAGAAGTACAGCGAGCTGATCGAGAAGGTCACCGGCATCGAAGCCGAGGTCAATTACCTGTTCCACGGCCCGCTCGGCTTGCAGACCCGCGACCTGACCTGGAAGCCTGAATACCGCCAGGCGGTGGCTACGTCGATCGACACCCTCAAGCTATTGAAGAAAACCGACCGTGGCCTGGACACCGCGCAGTTCATCGATGACCAGTACATTCGCGCCGCCTTCAAGCAGGCCGGGCTGGACTACGAGCAGGCGCTCAAGCACTACCAGCCACTGCCGCTCAAGGCCAATGACGCCCTGACCGGCAAGCCGATCACCGACTTCAGCCGCCTGGCGCAGATTTGGGTGCGCGGCGAAGACAAAGTGCGCCACTACGCCTCGCCTGAGGCAGCGCTCAGCGCCTTGGCGCAGCTGGAGCAGGAGGGCAAGGACATCCGCGCGATCTACGCCCAGGCCGCTGACAGCGGTATCAAGCTGTTGGCCAACCAGGCCTGGTTCGTGCGTAACGGCAAGGGCGAACTGGCAGCCTTCCTGCTCAAGGATCAGGCCGAGCAGTTCGCCAAGGCCCACGGTGGCGAGGCGCTGGACTTTGTCAGCGCCAACCAGAAGCTGGTCGCCCAGCGCTGATCGGCCGGCCCCGACCCGGCAGCGGGCGGGGCCAACCTGGGAGAATTTTCATGACAAGCACCTTCACGCGCTGGCCTGTGCGACTGGCCTCGCTGCTGGCCTGCCTGCTGTTCTGGCACCTGGCCGCGAGCAGCAAGCTGAACCTGGGCCTGCTCACCTTCACTTATGTGCCGACACCCAAGGCGGTGCTCGATGCGGCTTGGCAACTGCTGATCTCCAGTTCGTTGCTCGCGCACCTGACCAGCAGTCTGTCGCGGGTGTTTTCCGGCTACCTGGTCGCGGCTGTGCTGGGCGTGTCCCTGGGGCTGGTGATCGGCCGCTCGAAGTGGGCCGAAGACACCCTGCTGCCCCCCCTGGAGGTGCTGCGGCCGATCCCGGCGGTGGCGTGGATTCCACTGGCGATCCTGATGTTTCCATCGTCTGAGCTGTCGATGGTGTTCATCACCTTTACCGGCGCGCTGTTCCCGATCCTGCTCAACACCGTGCATGGCGTCGAGGCGGTCGACCCACGGCTGGTCGCCTCGGCGCGCAGCCTGGGTGCCGGGCGCTACGCGATTCTGCGCGAGGTGATCTTGCCGGGTGCGCTGCCGAGTATCGTCACTGGCCTGGCCATCGGCATGGGCACCTCGTGGTTCTGCCTGGTCACTGCCGAGATGATCGCCGGGCAGTTTGGCATCGGCTACTACACCTGGGAGTCCTACACCTTGCAGAACTACCCGGACATCATCGTCGGCATGCTGTTGATCGGCGTGCTGGGCATGGGCAGCAGTGCCCTGGTCAAACGCCTCGGCGCGCTGGCCACGCCCTGGTATCGGCTGCGGAGGGGCGCATGATGAGCAGTTATCAACAGGCCCCCGAGCCTGGCCGTATCGAAGCGCGCGGCGTGTCGATACGTCTGGGGCAGGGCAGTCAAGCGTTCGAGGCGGTACAGGCGCTGGACTTCACCATCGCGCCGGGCGAGTTCGTCTGCATCCTGGGGCCATCGGGTTGTGGCAAGTCCACCCTGTTGGGGGCTTTGGCCGGTCATCTGTTGCCCAGCTCGGGCGTGCTCGAGGTCGATGGTGCGCCAGTCGCGGGGCCATCGCCGGAGCGCGGCATGGTCTTCCAGCATCACACCCTGCTGCCGTGGCGCAGCGTGCTCGACAATGTGGCCTTCGGCCTCAAGATGCAGGGCCAGGGCAAGCCTGAGCGGCATCGACGCGCCAGCGAAATGCTCCAGCTGGTGGGCCTGGCCGACTTCGCTGAACGCTGGCCAAGCCAGCTCTCTGGCGGTATGCAGCAGCGCGCCGAAATTGCCCGGGTGCTGATCAATCGCCCGCGCCTGCTGCTGATGGACGAACCCTTCGGCGCCCTCGACGCGCAAACCCGCTCACGCATGCAAGAGTTGCTGCTGGATATCTGGACGCGCATCCGCACCACCGTGGTGTTCGTCACCCATGACATCGACGAGGCGCTGTTCCTGGCTGACCGGGTGTTGGTGATGAGCCCACGCCCAGGTCGTTTCATCGAAGACCTGCGCCTGAGTTTTCCTCGCCCACGCCGCGCCAGCTTGCTGACCAGCGCGCAGTTCACCCATCTCAAGCGTCACTGCCTGGCCTTGCTGCGCCACGAGGAAGGCCGCGAACTGCCGCGCCTGACGCCACTTGGCCTACCCGACACTGACCCTCCACCGCTACGGATCGCGCTATGACTGAACGAACTACAGACCACCCCGATATTGCCGAATTGCTCCCGCGTTTGAACGCCGACGACGCGGCCGTGCGGCGCATCGCCCTGATCGACTTGGCCGATCTGGAAGAGCCCGAGGGCTTGCCGTGGCTGACTGATGCGCTGCTGGTCGACTCCTCGACCGAGGTACGCACCGAGGCGGCGCGTTTGCTCGAAGCCTGGGAACAGCCAGATGTGGTGCAAGCACTGTGTGCTGCGCTGGCCGACAGCGCCGAGCCGGTGCGCCTGGCCGCCGCGCAAAGCCTCAGTGAGTTGAAGAGCCTGGAAGCGGGCTTGCTGATCTTGCCTTGGGTGAACCATGCCGATGCCTTTGTGCGCGCCAGTGCGTTGCGTGCCCTGCGCGAACTGCGCCTGGAAGACGCCGCAGGCCCGGCGCTGCTGGCGCTGCAAGATGCGGACGCCGCGGTGCGTCGCGAGGCCGTGGGAATTCTTGGCTGGCTCAAGCATGAGCCGGCCTTGCCAGCGTTGGCCGGGCTCGCCGCGCAGGAGCCGGACACCGAGGTGCGCCGCGCAGCCATTGGGGCGTTGGGCCTGGCCCGGGATAGCAGCGTGTTGCCCGCGCTGACTGCGGCATTGCGCGACGAGGCCTGGCAGGTGCGTGAAGAAGCCGCCACCACCTTGGGCAAGGTCGGCCATGCCCAGGCCGGCCCGGCATTGGTCGAGGCCTTGGCCGATGATTATTGGCAGGTACGCCTGCGCGCGGCACGCTCGCTGGGGCGCCTGCGTTTCCGCCAGGCCCTGCAAGGGCTGGCCGAGCTGCTCGGCCACGGCATCGCCAACTTGCGCAAGGAGGCCGCATTGGCCTTGGGTGAATTGGGCGATAGCGCCGCGCTGCCGGCGTTGCGCAATGCCGAGGCTGACAGTGATCCGGAAGTGCGCAAAGCGGTGCGCATTGCCCTGGCGCAATTGCAGGGGGCGGCGTGATGAACGCGCCGAGCGGGTTACGTAATGTGCGCGGGCAGGGCGAGTTGGCGGTGCAATGGGCAGATGCGCTGCAGGTGATCAGCCATGTGCGGCTCAGGGGAGCGTGCCCCTGCTCGCAATGCCGGGCAAGCAAATTGCGCGGGGGCATTTCGGCGGTGCGCGATGATGTTCGGGTTGAGCGGATCGAGGTGCAGGGGTATGGCGTGCAGTTGGTGTTCAGCGATGGCCATGAGCGCGGGATCTACCCCTGGCAGTATCTTCGGGAGCTGGGTTGAAGCCGCTGGCCTCATCGCGGGGCAAGCCCGCTCCCACGCATGCCCGAGTAAATGGTCGTCCTGCGTGGGAGCGGGCTTGCCCCGCGATAAGGCCAGTGAACTCAAAGTGCGATCAATTCTGGGCGCAGACCTTCCACCCGCTGCACGGGCGGCTTCAGATAGCCGCCATCTCCGGTAATTTGGTGCAAGACCTTCTCGCGTAACCCATGCAACGCCACCCCGGTACGCTGGCGCGGGTGGTCCAGGTCGACTTCCACTACCGCCTTGATCCGCCCAGGTCGTGGCTCTAGCACCACCACCCGATCCGCCAGATAAGTCGCCTCTTCGGCATCGTGCGTCACCAGCAGGGTGGTAATCCCTGAGCGCTCGCGGATCGCCAGCAGCTCATCCTGCAACTGCTGGCGGGTCAATGCATCCAGCGCGCCGAACGGTTCGTCCAGCAGCAGGATGCGTGGGCTGGCGACCAAGCCGCGGGCGATCGCCACCCGCTGCGCCATGCCACCCGACAACTGATGCGGATAGGCCGATTCAAACCCGACCAAACCCACCAACTGCACGTATTCATGCACGCGCCGCGCGCGCTCGCCCTGGGTGAGCTTCTCGTTGACCAAGCCCAGGCCAATGTTCTGCTCGACATTCAACCAAGGGAATAGCCGATGCTCTTGGAACACGATGCCGCGTTCGCCACCAATGCCGTGTACCGGCTGGCCATCGACGCGGATGCTGCCGCTGTAGTCGGTATCCAGCCCCACCAGCAAGCGCAGCAGGGTCGACTTGCCGCACCCCGAGGCGCCGACGATGGCGATGAACTCGCCTTGGTTGATCGATAGGTCGAAATTACGGATGGCCTCCAATGCCTGGCCGTCGACGGTGAAGGTCTTGCTGACCTGCTCGAAGCTCACCAGCGGGGGCGTGGCGTCAGCCTGGTTGGCGGCGTGCAAAGCGGCGTTGATAAAGGCGTTCATGCGGTTCTCCAGCGCGTGGCGCGCGATTCGAGGCGTTGTCCAAGGTTGCCCAGCAGGGCGCCGACCAGACCGATCAGGACCATCGCGGCCATCACCTGGTCCATGCGGAAAAGCTGTTGCGCGCCGAGCATCAGGCTAGCGATGCCGCCGTCCGAGGGCATGAAGTATTCCGCACCAATGGTGCCCAGCCAGGCATAGATCAGCGACAGGCGCAGGCCGGCGAAAATCGCTGGGGCGGCGCCGGGCAGGACCAGCAAGCGCAGGCGGTGCGGCAGGTCCAGGCGCAGCGCGCGGGCGGCTTCGCCCAGCTGCGGCGACAGGCTGGCGATGCCACGTTGGGTGGCGATGAACAGCGGGAAGAATGCCGCCAGGCCGACGAACACCAACTTGGCCCCTTCGCCCAGGCCAAACCAGGCGGTCAGCAGCGGCACCCAGGCAAAGATCGCCACTTGGCGCAGCGCCGAAAGGCTCGGCCCGAGTAGACGTTCGGACCTGTTCGACAGCCCCAGCAGCACCCCCAGCAAAAAGCCTGCGCCGCCGCCAATCAGCAGGCCGGCCAGGGTGCGTTGCAGGCTCAGGCGCAGGGCTTCAAGCAGCGAGCCGTCTGCCACGCCAGCTTTCAGACTGTGCAGCACGCCTAGGGGCGAGGTGAGGATGTTGTCGTCGACCCAGCCGAAACTGCTGCTCGCCTGCCACAGTGCCAATAGCGCCAGCGGTAGCAGCAAGCCTTGCCAGGCTCGCGGCACGATGCTGCGGCGTTGCTCGCCGGTGGCCGGTTGCGGCCAGTACAGCAGGCGTCGCTCAAGGCTGCTGAAGCCGCGATCCATGCACGCCCCGACCAGACCGATCAACAGGATGCAGAGCAATACCAGATCGAGCATGAACAGCTGTCGGCCCCAGACCATCAGGTAGCCGATGCCCTCGCTTGAGGCCAATAGCTCGACCGCCAGCAGTGAGGTCCAGCCCGTCGCCAGGGCCAGGCGCACGCCCGCCAGGAACGAGGGCAGGGCGGCTGGCAGCAGCAGACGCCGGAACACCAGGTGACGCGGCAGACGCAGGGTTGCGGCCGCTTCGCGTAGCTTCGGTTGGGCGTCGCGCACGCCGACCAGGGTATGCAGGGTTACTGGCACCACGATGGCCTTGATCAGCACCACCAGCTTGAGCAGCTCGCCGATGCCGAAAAACAGCATGAACAACGGAATCCAGGCCAGCGTGGGGATCTGCGCCAACGCCACGAATGTTGGCAGCACCAGCGTTTGCGCTCGTCGCGAGGCGCCCAGCCAGGTGCCCAGCAACAGCCCGCCGGTAATCCCCGCGAGCAGCCCCCAGGCCAGGCGTTGCACACTTATCCACAGGTGGCTCCAGAGCTCACCGGTACCGAAGTCCAGTGCGCTCTGCCAGACCAGCGTCGGCGCCGGCAGAATCTGTTCGCTCATCCACTGCAAGTGGCTGGCGCTCACCCACAATGCGGCCAGCGCCAAAGGCAGCAGCCAGGGCAGTAGGCGCTCGGCGCCAATTCGCCATCTCGGCAGGGCCGGCAAGGCAGGCCCCGAGGTCAGCAGTTCGCTCATCGGGCATCTCTCGAAGCGTTGTTAGGTTATTCATTTATGGAATAAAAAAACTCCATTAATGGACTTCAAGAGATAAGAGCATGCGTTTCATGCATGGGGAAGCCTATCGACGTTGCGTTTTCCTCATATTTTCCATGCGTTTCACGCAAGCCGGGCTGCGGCCCGCGCAATGCCTGATTTATATCTTTCAGTTACTAAAAAATGAACATTTGATCTTTGTTGGTGCTAAGCAGACCCGCCTAGCTTCTGGCCAAAGCGCCGGCCCTCGCCGGTGGCAGCCTGCCAAGGAGCCTTGCCATGAAAATCCCACTGCGTCACTTGCTCAGTCGTTTCGCCCCCACCCTGCTGGCTGGCGTGCTCAGCGCCTTTGCGCTGAACGCGCAGGCCGCCGAGGTCGACACCATCCGCATTGCCGTGCCCGACTTGAGCGCTGGCAGCAGGCCCAGCGCGGGCGGGGTGGTGGACGTGCTGCGCAGCCAGCAACTGCTGGAGAAAGAGTTTGCCAAGGACGGCATCCAGATCGATTGGCGCTTCTTCAAGGGCGCAGGCCCGGTGATCAACGAAGCCCTGGCCAACGGCCAGGCGGACTTCGCCTACCTGGGTGATCTGGCGGCCATCATCGGCAAGGCCAATGGCCTGGATACCCGCGTGTTGTCGGCGGGGGTGCGCGGGGTGAAAAGCTATCTGGGCGTGGTGCCAGGCTCCGGGATCAAGACGCTGCAAGACCTCAAGGGCAAGCGGGTGGCGGTATTTCGCGGCACGGCCAACCAACTGTCATTTGCCAGTGCCTTGGCCAGTCAAGGCCTGTCGGAGCGCGATCTGAAGGTCATCAACCTGGACTTCAATGCCGCCAATGCCGCCATTGCAGCCAAGCAGATCGACGCTACTTGGGGGCTGTCCAACCTGCTCTCGCTGCGCGATCGCGGCTTGGTCGAACTGCCGGTCAACTCGCGCGACCTCAAGGGCGCTGGCAGCACCCAGGCGGTGCTGCTTGGCACGGGCGAATTCATTCGCCAGCACCCTGAGCTGACCGCCCGCCTGGTCAAGGCGCAGCAGCAGGCCACTGAGTGGCTGCGCGATGAGAACAACCGCCAGGCCTACGTCGATCTGGTGGCCAGCACCGCCAACTATCCCAAGGTGATCCTCGAAGGCGACCTGGCCCAGGAAAACCTCGCGCACTACTTCGATCCGCGGCTGGACGCCGAATTCGTCGGCTTGCTGCAACAGGGCGTCGACCTGGCAGCCAAGGAACGCCTGATCCGTCGCAGCTTCCAGGTTTCTGATTGGATCGAGCCGCGTTTCCTCGATGCCGCGCTGCAAGCACAACAGGCCACCCAGGCCGCTCGCTGATAACCGCAAAGCCCCATCATTTGACCGTGAGGACCACCGCAATGAGCAATGCCGCACTGGCCACCGCGCCGCACACCGTTGAGCTCGACATCCAGCCGATTGCCGGCCGCATCGGCGCCGAGATACGCGGGGTCAAGCTTGCCGCCGACCTCGATGCAGCGACCGTCGAGGCCATTCAGGCCGCGCTGGTCGAGCACAAGGTGATCTTCTTCCGTGAGCAGACCCATCTGGATGACCAGAGCCAGGAAGGCTTCGCCAAGCTGCTCGGCGAGCCGGTCGCCCATCCCACGGTGCCCGTGGTCGATGGCACCAGTTACTTGTTGCAACTCGATGGTGCCGAAGGGCAGCGGGCCAACTCCTGGCACACCGATGTGACCTTTGTCGATGCCTACCCCAAGGCCTCGATCCTGCGCAGCGTGGTGGCGCCGACCTCAGGCGGCGATACGGTTTGGGCCAACACGGCAGCGGCATATCGCGAGTTGCCGGAGGCGCTGCGCGAGCTGGCGGACAAATTGTGGGCGGTGCACAGCAACGAGTATGACTACGCCAGCCTCAAGCCCGACGTTGATCCCGCCAAGCTTGAGCGTTATCGCAAGGTGTTCACCTCGACCGTTTACGAGACCGAGCATCCGGTGGTGCGGGTGCACCCGATCAGTGGCGAGCGGGCGTTGCAGCTGGGGCATTTCGTCAAGCGTATCAAGGGCTATTCGCTGGCTGATTCGCAGCATTTGTTTGCCGTGTTGCAGGGCCATGTGACGCGCCTGGAGAACACCGTGCGCTGGCGCTGGCAGGCGGGCGATGTGGCGATCTGGGATAACCGCGCCACCCAGCATTATGCGGTGGATGACTATGGGACCCAGCCGCGGATCGTGCGCCGGGTGACCTTGGCAGGGGAGGTGCCGGTGGGGGTTGATGGGCAGTTGAGCCGGACTACGCGCAAGGGCTGATGCAACGCGGGAGCGGGCTTGCCCTGCGATAGCGATGGTGAATTCACCACTGCTATCGCGGGGCAAGCCCGCTCCTACGAAGCTTATCCCGCTCCTACGAAGCTTAGGCAGCACGAACCCTAAGCAGCTTCAGGCTTGCGCATCACAGGCAATCAACTGCCTGACCAACCCCTGCGCCAACGGCGACAAGCCATACCCGACCCGGCTTACCACCCCGTAGCGGGTGTAGCACTCTTGCTCCTGCTCCGCCGTCAGGTCCACCAACTGCAGTGCCAGCAACCCTCGCTCACCCTGATACGGCCGCAAGTTGGCACTACAGGCGATGCCGATGGTGTCCGAGTGCAGCACCACATTGAGCAGCGCATAGCCATGCTCGCATTCCACGCTAGGCAGAAAATCCTGGCGACCGCTGAGGTCGCTGAGGATCTTGCGGATATTCGGCGGGCGGAAGGTGGTCGCCAGGGGGTAATCGAACAGATCTCGCGCACGTACCTCGGCTTGCTCGGTCAACGGATGTCCGGCGCGGCAGCAGAAGTGCCAGCGCTGCGGCGTCAGCTTGTGCACGCGGTAATCCGGATCAGCCTCGAACTGGCGGGTGTCGGCCACGAAGAACTCGATCTCCTCGGCAATCAACTTGCGGTTCAACGCCTGCCAGTTATCCACCTGGAAACAGGTGCGCGCCGCCGGAAATTCACTGACGAAACGCGCCACCGCGCGCGGCACCAAGCCGCCCGCCGGCGCAGGCCCTGAGCCGAAGCGCACCACCCCAGTGGTCGCGCCGTTGAACTGGTTGATCTCGTTGACCAGGTTGTGTGCGCCATGCACCAACCGCCGTGAGTGCTCCAGCACCAGCAAGCCTTGCCGAGTCGGCGCCAGCTCCTTGCTGGCGCGGTCGACCAGGCGGCAGCCAACGTTGTGCTCCAGGGTCTGAATGCTGCGGCTGAAGGCCGATTGCGACAGGTTCACCGCCGCCGCCGCGGCGACAAAGCTGCGGTGTTCGACAAGGGCGATGTAGTGGCGCAGCTGACGAAGATCTATATGCATTTTCTACATGAAAACTTTCGGTGAAATGCAATTGATGGGAAGGGTTGTGACCCTTATAAAGGGTGTTACTTATTCCACAAAATATGAATTACACATATTTATAGATCTTAAAAGAATATAAGTCTGCCTGACCGCGATTCGGTTCCGACAACGGAAATGCTCGCCACGGCCCATGCCTCAAGGAGCATTGCATGTCCCGAATCTATCGTTGGCCCGCGAGCGCATCACTCTTCGCCCTGCAGCCCCTGGCCGCTGGCGTGCTGCTGGCCGCCGCTGGCAACAGCTTTGCTGACGAGCCGGTCAGCGCCACCCCGGCGGTGGAGCAAGCCGCCAAGCTCGGCACCGTTACCGTCAACGCGCGTCGCCGCGAGGAAACCGCGCAGAGCGTGCCCACGCCGATTAGCGTGCTGGGCAGCGAAACCCTGGAAACCCAGCGCATCTACCGGGTTCAGGACCTTCAGCAGTTAGTACCGAGCACCAACGTGGCCTACGTTCACGCCCGCCAGTCGAGCATCTCGATCCGTGGCCTGGGCAACAACCCGGCCAGCGACGGTCTGGAAGGCAGCGTCGGCATTTATCTGGACAACGTCTATCTTGGTCGCCCGGGCATGGCCGTGTTCGACCTGCTCGACGTCGAGCAGCTGGAAGTGCTGCGCGGCCCGCAGGGCACGCTGTTCGGTAAGAACACCACCGCCGGGGTGCTCAACATCACCACCCGCAAACCGACCTTCCATCGCGAAGGCAGCGTGCAGTCGTCGCTGGGCGAGGATGGCTACTGGCAGACCCAGGGCAGTTTCTCCGGGCCGATCAGCGACACCTTGGCCGGGCGCATCAGCGCCTACCACACTGAAGACGACGGCTATGTGAAGAACGTCCACGACGGCCACGACCTCAACGGCGGCAAGCGCCAAGGCTTTCGAACCCAGCTGCTGTTTCAGCCCAATGAAACCTTCAACCTGCGCTGGATCGGCGAGTACAACGAGGAGAATTCCGACAACGGCATTCTCAGCCTGTACAGCACCGGCCCGACCATCAATGGCGTCAACCGCTACGAGAGCCTGGCCGCCCAGGCCGGCGCCACACTGGTGTCGGGCAAGGACCGCAAGGTCAACTTCGATGCCGAGCAGCAGGTCACGGTGTTCCAGGGGGGAACGTCGGTAGAGGCCAATTGGACCCTACCCAACGATTTCACCCTGACTTCGATCAGCGCCTACCGCTGGTGGGACTTCACCCCGCGCAACGACGATGGCCTGGATGTGCCGGTGTTCTACAGCGCTGGGGTCTCGGTGCGCGACAAGCAGTATTCGCAGGAGATTCGCCTGGCCTCGCCCACCGGCGGCTTCTTCGACTATGTCCTGGGTGCCTACTATTTCAAGCAGGACCTGGATAACAAGTCGTTCACCTATTACGGCCCGCAGGCCGATATCTGGAACCAGACGCCCGCTGGCGCCCTGGCCAACGTCAACACCATCGGCAATGGCCACATCGATACCGACAGCTACGCGCTGTTCGCCCAAGGCACCTGGCACCTCACCGAGCGCCTGGATTTCACTGCCGGAGTGCGCGGTACGTATGAAGAGAAGAGCGCCTGGGTCACCCGCGATGCCCCGTCTGGCGGCGCGGCGGTATCTGGAGCGGCGGCGGCGGCGCGCAATGGTCGCGTCGGCGCCTACGACTCGGGTGACCTCAACCAGTACAGCTTCAGCCCCTCGGGCCTGCTTAGCCTGAGCTACCGCTTTACCGACGACCTGCTGGGCTACGCCAGCCTCACCCACGGCGAGAAGTCGGGCGGGGTCAACCTGACTGTCGGTGCCGCGCCACGGCTTGGGACCGATTCGTTGCTGGTCGGCACCGAGCGGGTCAACAACACTGAGCTGGGCCTCAAGAGCACGTTGCTCGACAACCGCCTGCAGCTCAACGCCAACCTGTTCTGGGCCGAGGTGCATGGCTACCAGGCCAACGTCTACGACCAGGTCAACCGCGTGCAGTACCTAGCCAACGCCGGCAGCGTGCGCTCGCGCGGCCTTGAGTTCGAGGCCACTGCGCTGCCGATCACCGGCCTCACGGTCAACTTCAACGGCTCGTGGAACGATGTGCGTTACACCGACTACAAAGACGCCCCATGCCCATCTGAAGTGAGCCTGGCCAGCGCCACCGCCACCTGCGACCTGTCCGGGCACCAGGTGGTCGGCGCCTCCAAGTACATCGCCAACCTCAACGGCCAGTACAAGTGGCAATTGACCGAGCGTATCGAACCCTACGTTACCGCCAGCTACGCCTTCCGCTCCAAGGCGGTGGGCACCATCGACGACTCCGACTACGGCCAGATCCCCAGCTACGCGATCGTCAACCTCTCCACCGGCGTGCGCCTGGACCAGGGTGATGGCGTGCTCGACCTGTCGCTGTGGGTCAAGAACGCCGGCGACAAGACCTACTTCACCAGCCTGTGGAACTCCGCCAACGGCGGTTATGCCGGCGTGCTTGGCACCCCGCGCACCGTGGGCGCCACCGCCCGTTACGACTTCTGAGCACAAGGAGCTTTGCCATGAATGCCAAGACCGACACCCCCGCCTTGCCCGAAGGCGCTTGCCTCACCGCTAAGGTGCCCGACCATGACGAGGCGCTGCTCGGCGATGTAGTGGTCAACCCCTATCGCCTAGCGCCACTGACCGCGATCATCCGTGATGGTGGTCGGGCTATCAGTGCTGCCCATGTACGCGTGCGCGGGCGGGGCGAGCGCGGGGTGGATATCGTCTACGACGTATCCGACCGCTCGCTGTGGACCTATGGCGGCATCCCGGTGTTTGGCTTGTACCCGGATCACGTCAACCGGGTCGAAGTCAGCTACAAGCTCGATGGCGAGCGAATTCGCGAACAGTACGAAATCTATGCCCCGGCCGTGCGCTTGCCAGTGGTGGCTAAACAGACAGCGGCGCTGCCGCAGGTGGTGCCGGTCAAGGTCGCGCCGGGCTTCGAGAAACGCCTGTACCTGTTCAACCACCTGCTCGGCGATATTCCGGGTGGCCGCGCACTGAAGTGGAACGCCCTGGGCGGCGCTGCCGAATGGGACCAGGTCGGCAACAACTGGATCGCCGACAGCAATGGCGATGTGCGCTGGTACCTGGACATCGAGCAGATCCACGACTCCAACCGCCGCGACGGCCTGGGCGGGACCATGGGCTTCCAGCAGACCCGCGACGGCAAGCTGATCTGGGGCCAAGGCCAGACCTATTCCAAGTACGATCTGCTCGGCCGCCAGGTGTGGCAGCGCACCCTGCCAGACAAATTCGCCGACTTCTCCCACGAGATCCGCGAAACGGTCAACGGCACCTACCTGCTGCGCGTCGGCACCAGCGATTACCGCCGCCCGGATGGCAAGCGGGTGCGCTCGATCCGCGACCACATCATCGAGGTCAACGAAGCGGGTGACGTGCTGGACTTCTGGGACCTCAACCAGATCCTCGATCCGTACCGTGGCGAGTTGCTGGAAACGCTCGGCAAAGCGGCGATCCAGTTGCCGGACGGCGTGGCCAAGCAGGACAGCACCCTGGCCAACGAACTGGCCGAAGGTGACTTGCCGTTCGGCGATACCCCTGGCGTGGGCACCGGGCGCAACTGGGCGCACGTCAATGCCATCGATTACGACGCAGAAGACGACAGCATCATCGTTTCAGCCCGTCATCAGGGCGTGGTGAAAATTGGCCGAGACAAACAGGTGAAGTGGATCCTCGCCTCGCCCCAGGGTTGGCCACAGCGGCTCAAGGACAAGGTACTGACGCCTGTGGCCAGCGAAGGCTTCGACTGGTCGTGGACCCAGCACACCGCCTGGCTTACCGGCAAAGGCACGCTGACCGTGTTCGACAACGGCTGGGGGCGCAACTTCGAGCCGACCAAGCTCAGCGGCAATTACAGCCGCGCCGTTGAGTACCGCATCGATGAGGCCAAGGGCACGGTCGAGCAGGTCTGGGAGTATGGCAAGGAGCGTGGCGATGAGTGGTATAGCCCGGTGACCTCGGTGGTGGCTTATCGGCCGGAGACCGATACCCAGTTCATCTATTCCGCTTCGGTGGGCTTCCTGACCAAGGAGAAGCTGACCAGCACTACCCTCAATGAAGTGCGCCGGGGCAGCCAGGAAGTGTTGGTGGAGCTCAAGGTGCTCAGCCGGCAGCCGGGCAGTGTCGGTTATCGCGCCCTGGTGATCGATCTGGATAAAGCCTTCTGATGCCTGCCGGGAGGGCCGTCCGGTCCTCCCAACCTCTGCCTCTGTTCTGTGTTCTATCCTGTTCCTGCCCCATCGCGGGGCAAGCCCGCTCCCACGCCGTGGCGCGATTGGACTTTGCAGCCCAGCTAACCTGTGGAATTCAGACGAGGTGTTCAACCACTCGTTCTTTTTTTCGAACAGCCTATTGTCCAAGACCCAACAGACCCTTAGGATTCGTTTGAGATTTCAAACGCTCGACGCCCGCAGGTTGAACACTTGGCTCAACCCGGTGCCTGAATTCCTGACGGCAGCTCCCTTGATGGGGGCGCTTATTCAACAATCAATAATTCGCCCCGTGCGCGCACGGTGCTCAAGGGAAGCCGACATGCAGCTCAAAGACGCTCAGTTGTTCCGCCAGCAAGCCTTCATCAACGGTGAATGGCTGGATGCGGACAACGGCCAGACCATCAAGGTGACCAACCCGGCCACCGGTGAAGTCATCGGCACCGTGCCGAAGATGGGCGCCGCCGAAACTCGCCGCGCCATCGAAGCCGCCGACAAGGCCCTGCCGGCCTGGCGTGCACTGACTGCCAAGGAGCGTTCGAACAAGCTGCGTCGCTGGTTCGAGCTGATGATCGAGAACCAGGATGACCTGGCTCGCCTGATGACCACCGAGCAAGGCAAGCCTCTGGCCGAAGCCAAGGGCGAAATCGCCTATGCCGCATCGTTCATCGAGTGGTTCGCCGAAGAAGCCAAGCGCGTCTACGGCGACACCATCCCAGGCCACCAGCCCGACAAGCGCCTGATCGTCATCAAGCAGCCAATCGGTGTTACCGCCGCGATCACCCCGTGGAACTTCCCGGCCGCGATGATCACCCGTAAAGCCGGCCCGGCACTGGCCGCTGGCTGCACCATGGTGCTCAAGCCTGCGTCGCAAACCCCGTACTCCGCTCTGGCCCTGGTCGAGCTGGCTACCCGCGCCGGCATCCCGGCTGGCGTGCTCAGCGTCGTCACCGGCAGCGCGGGTGAAGTCGGCGGCGAGCTGACCGGCAACTCCCTGGTACGCAAGCTGTCCTTCACCGGCTCGACCGAAATCGGTCGCCAGCTGATGGAAGAATGCGCCAAGGACATCAAGAAGGTTTCCCTGGAGCTGGGTGGCAACGCCCCGTTCATCGTGTTCGACGACGCCGATCTGGACAAGGCGGTCGAAGGCGCGATCATCTCCAAGTACCGCAACAACGGCCAGACCTGCGTCTGCGCCAACCGTATCTACGTGCAGGACGGCGTGTACGACGCGTTCGCCGAGAAGCTCAAGGCTGCTGTTGGCAAGCTGAAGATCGGTAACGGCCTGGAAGATGGCACCACCACCGGCCCGCTGATCGACGGCAAAGCCGTTGCCAAGGTTCAGGAACACATCGAAGACGCCGTCTCCAAAGGCGCCAAGGTGCTGTCCGGTGGCAAGCTGATCGAAGGCAACTTCTTCGAACCGACCATTCTGGTCGACGTTCCGAAGAGCGCTGCAGTCGCCAAAGAAGAGACCTTCGGCCCGCTGGCGCCGCTGTTCCGCTTCAAGGACGAGGCTGAAGTCATCGCCATGTCCAACGACACCGAGTTCGGCCTGGCCTCGTACTTCTATGCCCGCGACATGAGCCGTGTGTTCCGTGTTGCCGAAGCGCTGGAATACGGCATGGTCGGTATCAACACCGGTCTGATTTCCAACGAAGTTGCGCCATTCGGTGGCATCAAGGCCTCGGGCCTGGGCCGCGAAGGTTCCAAGTACGGTATCGAGGACTACCTCGAGATCAAGTACCTGTGCATCAGCGTCTGAGCAACTGATTAAGTAGCAAGGTTTTTACCTCTGCCAGCGGGGCGCGAGAGCGACGTCTCGCTGGTCTTTTTTACATCGCAGTACCTGGTGGCCCGGGCGTTCACGCCAGTCGATCAACGAATACTGATCGTGCACAGACCCAGCCACCCCCGAATAAAAGCGCCGTCAGAGTCGGCGCGAATGAGGGCATTATGAGCAAGACCAACGAATCCTTGATGCAACGCCGTGTCGCCGCCGTCCCACGTGGCGTTGGCCAGATTCACCCGATCTTCGTCGATACCGCGAAGAACGCGACGGTGATCGACGTTGAAGGCCGCGAACTGATCGACTTCGCTGGCGGCATCGCCGTACTCAACACCGGCCACCTGCACCCGAAAGTGGTTGCGGCGGTGCAAGAGCAGCTGACCAAAGTCAGCCACACTTGCTTCCAGGTTCTGGCGTACGAGCCCTATGTTGAGCTGTGCGAGAAGATCAACAAGCTGGTCCCAGGCGACTTCGACAAGAAGACCCTGCTGGTTACCACCGGCTCCGAAGCTGTGGAAAACGCCGTCAAGATCGCCCGTGCCGCTACCGGCCGCGCTGGCGTGATCGCCTTTACCGGCGGTTACCACGGCCGTACCATGATGACCCTGGGTCTGACCGGTAAAGTCGTTCCTTACTCGGCTGGCATGGGCCTGATGCCAGGCGGCATCTTCCGCGCGCTGTTCCCGAACGAGCTGCACGGCGTAAGCATCGACGACTCGATCGCTTCGATCGAGCGCATCTTCAAGAACGACGCTGAGCCACGCGACATCGCCGCGATCATCATCGAGCCAGTTCAGGGCGAAGGTGGTTTCATTCCGGTGACCAAGCCGTTCATGCAGCGCCTGCGCGCCCTGTGCGACCAGCACGGCATCCTGCTGATCGCCGACGAAGTACAGACCGGCGCTGGCCGTACTGGCACCTTCTTCGCCATGGAGCAGATGGGCGTCGCGCCTGACCTGACCACCTTCGCCAAATCCATCGCTGGTGGCTTCCCGCTGGCCGGTGTATGCGGCAAGGCCGAGTACATGGACGCCATCGCGCCAGGCGGCCTGGGCGGCACCTACGCTGGTTCGCCGATCGCTTGCGCCGCGGCCCTGGCCGTGATCGAGGTGTTCGAAGAAGAGAAACTGCTCGATCGCAGCAAGGCTGTTGGCGAGCGTCTGGTCGCTGGCCTCAAGCAAATCCAGGCCAAGCACCCAATCATCGGTGACGTTCGCGCCCTGGGCTCGATGATCGCTGTTGAAGTGTTCGAGGGCAAAGACTCGCACGCGCCGAACGCCGCTGCCGTCAACCAAGTGGTTGCCAAGGCACGTGACAAGGGTCTGATCCTGCTGTCCTGCGGCACCTACGGCAACGTCCTGCGCATCCTGGTGCCGCTGACTGCCGAAGACGCGCTGCTGGACAAAGGCCTGGCGATCATCGAAGAGTGCTTCGCTGAGCTGGCGTGAAATCTGTGACACGCGTCAGAAAAAAACCCGCCTAGGCGGGTTTTTTTTATGCCTATCGTCTGCCTGGAGCGCTATGGTTAGCCGATGGACTTGCCTTGGAAGCTGCAACGGATTGCGCGTCAGGATTACTCAGGAGTTGACCAATGAGCGCTGCAGACCCCACCCCGCCTTGCGTATTGATTGCCGAAGGCGATCCCTGGGTGCGCGATATGCTGCGCGAAACCCTGCTCAGCGTGCGCTGTGACGCCCGCCTACAGATCTGCGCCGACGGCTCACAAGCGCTCAGCGCACTGTCGAGCAAGCCTGACCTGATCATCGCCACGCGTGAACTCAGCGACTTCGATGGCTTGGACTTATTACGCAAGGTGCGCGCCAAAGGCGACAACCCTGGCTTGCCGTTCATACTCCTGAGCAATCGCAGCGACAGCGCCAGTGTGCGTGAAGCGTTGCCGTTTCAACCCACCGAGTACCTGAGCAAGCCGCTCAATCTGAACAAGCTGCGCAAACGCCTTGAAGTTCTGCTGATTGCCGGTGGTGAAGAGATCGCCTGCCCGGTGCCGCCCTTGCACCCCGGCGCCAAGCTGCCTGCGTTTCTTGAGGAACGTCGCGCTAACGCCGACGGCGGCCCGCTGCTGGCTGATGTCGAGGTCGCGATCAAACGCGCGCTCAACCCCCAGGGGCTCGACCTCAAGGTGCTGGAAGCAGAGGTGCGCAACGATCCACAGATCACCGGCGTGCTGATCGCCGCCGCCAACAGCGCCGCGATGCACCGCGAGGCGCCGGTGCAGACCCTGCTGCAGGCGCTGAACAAGCTGGGCAGCACGCAAAGCATGAACCTTATCCTCGGCCTGACCCTCAAGCGCAGTGCGCGGCTGAGTGATCCTTTGCTGGCCAAGCATGCGGCGCATTACTGGGACCTGTCGCTGCACACCGCCGAGTACGGCCGCACCCTGGCGCGCCAGTTGGAAGTGGACGAAGCGCGCTGCTATTGCGCAGGGCTGCTGCATTGCCTGGGTGACCTTGCGGTGCTGCGCTGCCTGCAAGAATGGCGTTTGGCCGGGGGCGAGCTCGATGAAGATCAGGTGCAACTGGCCCTCAACGAGTTCGGTGCTCCCTTTGGCTCGGCACTGCGTACCCGCTGGCGTTTGCCGCTGACACTGCGCGAACTGATCGCTGCGGTGTATGCGTTGGGCGGCGGGGTGTATTCGCGCGAGATCCTGGCGATGAACCTCGCTGGGCAGCTGGCGCGGTTGCCGGCGGATCAGGGGCTGGAGAAGGTGGCCAGTAACAAGACTGCGCGGTTGTTGAAGCTGGGGCTGCCGGAGTTGAACCGGTTGCGTAAGGTTGACAACGTACCGGCGAAGCCGCAGGAAGCCAATGCTGCAGCAGTCGAACCGGCTCCAGAAGGGCGGGCTGCCCCTGAATCTGATCAGCTCTAGGGTGTTGCTGACCTCGCGCTGGACGGGAGCCCGATGGGGCCGCACAGCGGCCCCTTCAGACTCCCGCCAAGGCGTTGGCCCAGCCCTGACACTGAGAAGCTATGGCCGCCTCAGCCCCGCACGATCTGGTTCTTGCCCTGGCGCTTGGCCTGGTACATCGCCGCATCGGCCCTGGCGAACAAGGTATCGAGGGTCGCGTCTTCATCGGTCAGCCCGGTCAGCCCTTGGCTTACGGTGACGGCATAGGTTTGCTGCCCGTGGGTGAAACTCAACCGCTGAATCTCGCGCTGTAAACGCTCGGCAATCTGCTCGGCGACCTGCGCCGTGCAGCCCGGAAACACCGCGGCGAACTCCTCACCACCGATGCGGCCAAACTGATCACCACGACGTAACACCGCCTTGCCGCTGTCGGCAATGCGCTGCAGCACCTGGTCGCCTTCCTGGTGGCCGTAGCTGTCGTTGATCTGCTTGAAGTCGTCGATATCCAGCAGCAAGAAGGCCAGCGGCGAACCCTCTGCGCGGGCGCTGTCGAACGCTTGCTGGGCGCACTCGAAGAAGTGCCGGCGGTTGCTGCTCTGGGTCAGCACATCGGTGGTCGCCAGGCGCTGCAATTCGCCTTCAAGGTGCTTCTTCTCGGTGATGTCTTCGGCAATGCCGACGATGATCACTCGATCGCCTTCCTGTTGTTGGTTGATGTAGCACTTGTCGCTGAGCCAGCGGGTTTCACCTGCGGCGTTGATGATGCGGTACTCGCGATCTTCCACCGAGCCCTTGGTGAGCACTTGGGCCAGGCTGCCTTCGGCGTATTCGAGATCGTCGGGGAAGATGCTGTCGCGCCACTCGTTGTAGTCAGCCAGCACCAGGCTCACGGGTCGGCCGAAGATGCGTTCGTAGGCCGGGCTGACATAGAGCACCTGGCGGGTTTCCCAATCGAATGCCCACAGTACGGCGTTGACGCTATCGAGCAGAGAGCTGAACAGTTGGTCGCGCTCGCTCAAGCGAGCGACTTCGCCTTGGGCATGAAACAGGGCAAGGAGGGTTTGGGCGGCTTCGGGTGGCGGGTTGCCGGGCAACGGTGGATTGATTTTATTGGCCATGAGCACGGAGCGATTCTCGGCTGAAAGCGTGCGGCCACGATCCGGCCCGCCACGCGGGCGATATGCCGAATTTGAGTAACTACGGGGGGTGAAGTTCCGGATGGCACGCCCCAGAGCGGGGCGTGCCGATCAACGGCGATCAGGCGGTGGGGCGTAGCGAGTAGGTCTTGAGCTGGCTGGCGAAGTCACGCAGCGACTGAATACCGCTGGCTTCGGCCTCGTGTACCCAGTCTTTCATGGCAGCCAGCATGTCGTGGCCGTTGGCGCTGGTGCGGGCCCAGATCTGCTGCAAGGCCAGGCGCTTTTCGTAGATGGTCTTGAGTGCCTGGCTTTGGGCGAGGATCGACTCGATGCGCACGTGATGGCGATCTTGCAGCAGGCTGGTTTCACGCGACAGCAGGCGCTTGGCGCGGCGATAACGATGGCGCACCGAAGCGTCGACCTTGTTCAGCTCCTGCTTGACCAGCGGGCCAATCACCAACTTGCGGTACTGGGCCATGATCTGGAAGCGGTTGTTGAGGATCGCCATGGCGGTGTCCATGTCCAGGTTGGCTTTGCCTTCGACCCGGTGGGCAATGGGTGCCACGCGTTGCACCTTGGCCAGGCGCAGCATGCTCAGCAAGCGGATCCAGGCCCAGCCCATGTCGAATTCCCAGCGCTTGACCGACAGCTTGGCCGAGTTGGGGTAAGTGTGATGGTTGTTATGCAGCTCTTCGCCGCCGATGATGATGCCCCACGGCACCAGGTTGGTGGCGGCGTCGCGGCATTCGAAGTTGCGATAGCCCACAGCATGGCCCAGGCCATTGACCACGCCTGCGGCCCAGAACGGAATCCACATCATCTGGATGGCCCAGATGGTGATGCCGATGGTGCCGAACAGCAGCAGGTCGATGACGGCCATCAGGGCGATGCCGCCCAGCTTGTAGCGGCTGTAGAGATTGCGCTCGATCCAGTCGTCGGGGCAGTTCTTGCCGTAGATGCGCAAGGTCTCAGGGTTGCGCGCTTCCTCGCGGTAAAGCTCGGCGCCCTTGCGCAGGACTGTGCCCAAGCCCTTGTAGACCGGGCTGTGCGGGTCGTCGGGGGTTTCGCACTTGGCGTGGTGCTTGCGGTGGATAGCCGTCCACTCGCGGGTGTTCTGCGCGGTGGTCAGCCACAGCCAGAAACGGAAGAAGTGCTTCAGCCCGGCATTGAGCTCCAGGGAGCGGTGCGCCGAATAGCGATGCAGGTAGATGGTGACGCTGACGATGGTCACGTGGGTCATCAGCAGGGTGACCGCGACCAGTTGCCAGGCCGACAAGTCGAGTAAACCGTAGTACCACATAGGTGTAGAAGCCCTCGGAAAAACGGGGGGAGTAGCGCTTGGCATTATCCCTTGGCAGGGAAATAAAACCATAGGCCTGTATTGATAGCGCTGCCCTTATCGCGGGGCAAGCCCACTCCTGTACGCGCCGTGCACCGCTGATAGAGCGGGTTCAAGCGCCCATTGTCTAGACCAATTTCTGATCCGGGAATGAGTCACGGCATGTTTCCGCCTTTATAATGCCCCATCGTTTTCTATGGGCTTACACACCCGACATGTCTGTTTCCGTTCGCGACGCCTTGCGTATGGCTGCGCTCTATGTGGTGTTCTCGATCCTCTGGCTGGTGCTGTCCGAGCAGCTTTTGCAGCGATTGACCGAAGATCCACTAGCGCTGAACCTGGGACGCTGTATCAACGTGCTGGTGTGGGTGCTGTTCAGTGCGTTCCTGATCTTCGTCTCGCGCGCCCGGCTGCTCAACTTCATTGGTATCGGTGCGCGCCTGCGCAGCGAGGACCGTGAGCGCCTGCGCATGGCGGCTGCGGTGTTCGACAGCACCCTGGAAGGGGTACTGGTGACTGATCGCAATGGCCTGATCGTGCACGTTAACCGGGCGTTCATGCGCATTACCGGTTATCAGCAGGACGAGGTCCTCGGCCAACGCCCAAGCAAGTTCAAGTCGGGCCGCCACGACGCGGCGTTCTACCAGCAGATCTACGCGACGCTGGCGGACAAGGGCGAATGGAGCGGCGAGATCTGGAACCGGCGCAAAAGTGGTGAGATCTACCCGCAGTGGCAAACCATCTGCGCCATTCGCGACGACAGCGGCGAGCTGACCCACTACGTCGCCGTATTCAGCGACATCAGTGCGATCAAGCACTCCGAGCAGGAACTGGCCTATCTGGCGCACCATGACCCGCTGACCGGCCTGCCCAACCGCCTGCTGTTCAACGACCGCGCCGAGCAGGCGCTGGCCGCCGCTCAAGCGCACAAGCGCGGGTGTGGCCTGTTGTTGCTCGACCTCGACCACTTCCAGAGCATCAACGACGGCCTTGGTCACACCGTTGGCGACCAGCTGCTCAAGCTTGTGGGCGAGCGTTTGCGTGAAGTGCTAGGCCAAGGCGTAACCCTGGCGCGCCTGGGTGGTGACGAGTTTGGCGTGCTGCTGGAGAACTGCCAGCAGGTCGGCGAGGCGGCGACCTTGGCGCAAGAGATCATCGAGCGCATGCGCGAGCCGTTCGTCTTCGAGGGTAACCGGCTGTTCATCAGTGTCAGCGTTGGTATTGGCCTGTTCCCCAGCGATGCCCTGAGCGCCGAGCAATTGCTGCGCAACGCCGATGCCGCGCTGTTCAAGGCCAAGAGCAATGGCCGCGCCTGCTATGCGCTGTATACCGAAGAGCTGACCGCTCACGCCCAGCAGCGGGTGGAGACGGCTGGCGAGCTGCGCCGGGCGTTGGAGCAGGAAGAGCTGCGGGTGTTCTTCCAGCCGGTGCATGACCTGTTCACCAGCAAGATGATCGGCGTCGAGGCCCTGGTGCGCTGGCAGCATCCGGAGCGCGGGCTGGTGCCGCCGGGCGAGTTCATCCCGATTGCCGAGCGTACTGGATTGATTGCCGAGATCGATGCCTGGGTGCTGCGCCAGGCCTGCCGGCAGATGGTCCAGTGGCAGGCCGAGGGGCATGCGCTGGCGTTCGTTGCGGTGAATATTTCCAGCCGGCTTTTCGGCCAGCGTGAGCTGTACCGGCAAGTCGCCGAAGTGCTGCATGAGACCGGCCTGGATCCGGCGTTGCTGGAGCTGGAGGTCACCGAGAGTGCGGTGATGGAAGACCCGGAGGTGGCGCTGGAGCAGTTGCACCGTCTGCGCGAACTGGGTTTGAGCCTGGCGATCGATGATTTCGGCACGGGTTATTCCTCGCTGCTGCGGCTCAAGCGCTTGCCGGTGCAGAAGCTCAAGATCGATCAGGGCTTTGTTGCCGGGCTGCCGCAGGATGAGGATGACATCGCAATTGTTCGGGTGATCATCGCCTTGGCCAAGAGCATGGGTATGCAGGTGCATGCTGAAGGGGTCGAGCAGGCGGAGCAGGCGCGGTTCTTGTTGCAGCAGCAGTGTCAGCTGGGGCAGGGCTATTGGTTTGGACGACCGGTGCCTGCGCAGGATTTGCGTTGGGGCTGAATAGCTCATCGCGGGGCAAGCCCGCTCCCACGCAGTCCCTCGACCGATTGCGGGGAAGGCAGCGTGGGAGCGGGCTTGCCCCCCGATAGCGTCAGCGCTTGTTCAAGCCTTTCGCCAAGCGATCGCCACCCAGCTGGATCACCGCCACCAATGCCACCAACATGGCAATCACGGTCAGCATGATCTGGCTGTCGAAGCGCTGATAACCATACCGATAGGCAATGTCGCCCAAGCCCCCCGCACCAATCGCGCCGGCCATGGCCGATGAGTTGATCATCGTCACCAAGGTAATGGTGAAGCCGCCGACGATTCCCGGCAGCGCCTCAGGTAGCAGCACATGCCAGATGATGTGCCAGCGCCGACAGCCCATGGCTTGGGCCGCCTCAACCAGGCCATGATCGACCTCACGCAAGCTCACCTCGGCGATCCGCGCAAAGAACGGCGTCGCGGCAATGGTCAGCGGCACCACGGCGGCCCACACGCCATAGGTGGTACCCACCAGCAGACGGGTGAACGGGATCAGCGCGACCATCAGGATCAGAAACGGGATCGAGCGGAACAGGTTGACGAAGGCGCCGAGCACCCGGTTAAGCGCCGGTGCCTCGTAGATTCCGCCCTTGTCGCTGGTGACCAGCAGCACAGCCATCGGCACACCGACCAACAGCGCGATCAGCGACGACACGCCGACCATCAACAAGGTGTCCAGCAAGCCCTGTAGCAGACGATCAACCCACATAGCCCAGCACCTCCACGTCATCGGCCCAACGGCGGGCGCGCTCCAGCAACTGATGCGGTTGGTGGACCGAGCCGCGTACCGCCAGGATCAAGCGCCCCAAGGCACGTTCACCAATGGTCTCTACACCGCCCTGGAGCAGGCTGACCTGCCCGCCCAGATCCTTGAACAGGCCAGACAACTCCAACTCCCCCAGTGCCACCAACTTGAGCACCACAGCCGCATCCCGGCTGGCCGGGTTGGATCGCAAGCTGGCTTGCAATGCCGCTGGCAGCTTGGCTTGCAGCGGTGCCAGCAGGGTCCGGGTCACTTCGTGATGGGGGCTGCCGAATACCTGCCAGACCTCACCTTGCTCGACCACTTCGCCACGTTCGAGCACCACTACGCGGTGGCAGATATCGCGGATCACCGCCATCTCGTGGGTGATCAGCACCACGGTCAGGCCCAGGCGTTGATTGATGTCGCGCAGCAGTTCGAGGATCGAGGCGGTGGTCTCCGGGTCGAGCGCCGAGGTAGCTTCATCGCACAGCAGAATCTCTGGGTCATGGACCAGCGCTCGGGCAATGCCGACGCGCTGCTTCTGGCCGCCGGACAACTGCGCCGGGTACACATGGTGCTTTTCGGCAAGGCCGACCAACTCCAGTAGCTCACGCACCTTGCGTTGGCGTTCGGCCTTGGCCACGCCGGCAACCTTGAGCGGCAGCTCGACGTTCTGCCACACGGTCTTGGCCGACATCAGGTTGAAGTGCTGGAAGATCATGCCGATGCGCCGCCGCAGCTCGACCAGGCGGTCTTCGTCGAACGGTGCGATATCGACCTGATCGATCAGCACCCGGCCCTGAGTCGGTTGCTCCAGGCGATTGATGGTGCGCAGCAGCGACGACTTGCCAGCGCCGCTGCGGCCGATGATGCCGAAGATTTCGCCCCGGCGGATGTTCAGGTCGATGCCTTGCAGCGCAGGTTGGGCCTGGCCGGCGTAGGTCTTGCCCAGGCCGATGAAGCGCACATGGGCCTCATTGACCTCTGGGCGCAAGGCCTGTTCGCGAGCGGGCGGCGGCGAGGCTTGGACAGTGGGCGCCCTGAGGGCGCTGGCGCTGCTCATGTCAGCCTTCCCAGCCGGCCTGGTAGAGGCTGCCATGGGCTTTGTTCAGCGCTTCGCGTACGGCCGGGGAGTGCTGATAGATATCGACGAACTTGGCCAGGCGTGGATCGTCCTTCGATTGTGGGCGGATGACGAACTGGATCACGTACTCCTTGTTCTCCAGGCCATCGAACAGCAGCGCCGAGGTGGCGTCGAAGGTGTTGGCCAGGCGGATGTAGGCCGGGTAGCCCTGGACCAGATCGGCATCGTCATAGGCGCGCACCAGTTGCACCGCTTCGACCTGAAGGATTTTCAGCTTCTTCGGGTTGGCGACGATGTCATCCTCGGTGGCCTTGTAGCCAACGCCCGGCTTGAGGCTGATCAGCCCAGCCTTGGCCAGTAGCTGCAAGCCACGGCCGCTGTTGATCGGGTCGTTGGCGATGGCCACGCTGGCGCCTTCAGGTAGTTCGGAGAAGCTCTTGTACTTTTTCGAGTACAGGCCGACGTTGTTGATGATCCCCGGCTTATAAGGCACCAGGTCAAAACCGGCCGCGGCCTTGGCGTTTTCCAGGAACGGGATGTGCTGGAAGTAGTTCACGTCGATGTCGCCGCTGTTGAGGCTGACATTGGGTGCGATCCAGTCGCTGAATTCGATCAGCTTCACCTCCAGGCCTTGCTTGTGGGCTTCTTCCACGGCGGCCTCCAGCGGGATGGCGAAGGCGGCGGTGGTGCCGATTTTCAGCGGTTCGGCGGCCAACACATTGGCGGCGATACCCAGGGACAACACAGCGGCCGCGACGGGCCGGAACAATTTATCAAGCATGGTGCAGGGCTCCAGTC
The DNA here is from genome assembly GCF_051129895.1 of Pseudomonas sp. Je.1.5.c. Lineage (NCBI taxonomy): Bacteria > Pseudomonadati > Pseudomonadota > Gammaproteobacteria > Pseudomonadales > Pseudomonadaceae > Pseudomonas > Pseudomonas sp. Je.1.5.c. The sequence goes on along the minus strand of NZ_JBCPSP010000049.1, from coordinate 4,282 downwards.
GGGGCAGGGGTAGGGTTGCGGTAGCTGGCGCCGGGATGGTCGGCGGGCAGGTGCGGCAGGTCGCTGGCGAACAGTTTTTCGCGCAGGCTGCCGGCTTGGTAGGCGGTCTTGTAACGGCCACGGCGTTGCAGCTCGGGGACGACCAGCTCGATGAAGTCCTCGTAGCTTTCCGGGGTGACCGTGCGGGTCAGGTTGAAGCCGTCCAGACCGGTCTCGTCGATCCAGGCGATCAGCTCGTCGGCAACTTGTTCAGCGGTGCCGATCAGGGTCACGTAGCGCCCCCCGAGGGCGTGCTGATCCAACAGGCGACGGCGGGTCCAGGCGCTGTCTTGCAGTTGGCGCGTGGCCGACTGGATGGCGTTGCCCTTGGTAAAGCCGATCGGCTCGTCCAGCCCATAGGCGGCAAAGTCGATCCCGGTGGAACTGGCAAAGTGCGCGACACCCGCCTCGGGGCTGGCGTAGCGCACGTATTCGGCATGCTTGGCGTGCGCTTGTTGTTCAGTGGCGGCGACGATGACCGTGATCCCCATGAACACCTTGACCGCCTGCGGATCGCGGCCTGCTGCCTGGGCTGCGGCACGTACCTTGTCGACCTGGGCGCGGGTGGCGGGCTTGTCCTGGCCGCTGATGAAGACACATTCGGCGTGGTTGCCAGCGAAGGCCAGGCCACGTGGCGAGCTGCCGGCCTGGAACAGTACTGGCGTGCGCTGCGGCGACGGCTCGCAGAGGTGATAGCCCTCGACCTTGTAGAACTCGCCGTGGTGCTCGACCTTGCGCACTTTGTCGGGCCGGGCATACACGCGCTGCTCGCGGTCTGCGACCACGGCGTCGTCGTCCCAGCTGCCTTCGAGCAGCTTGTACAGCACGTGCAGGTATTCGTCGGCCTGGTCGTAGCGCCGGTCGTGCTCGGGCTGCTGGTCCAGGCCCATGGCGCGCGCGGCGCTGTCCAGGTAGCCGGTGACGATGTTCCAGCCGACCCGGCCGTTGCTCAAATGATCCAGGGTGGAAAGCCGCCGAGCGAACAGATACGGCGCCTCGTAGGTGAGGTTGGCGGTCAGGCCGAAGCCCAGGTGGCGGGTCACGGCGGCCATCGCCGAGACCAGCAGCAGTGGGTCGTTGACTGGCAGCTGGATCGACTCTTTGAGCGGCACCTCGACCGATTGTCCGTAGACATCATAGGTGCCGACGATATCGGCGATGAACAGCCCGTCGAACAGCCCGCGCTCAAGCAGCTTGGCCAGGTCGGTCCAGTACTCCACCGACTTGTATTGAGTCGAGGTGTCGCGCGGATGCGTCCACAGGCCGTGGTTGATATGGCCAATGCAGTTCATGTTGAAGGCATTGAGCAGGATCTGCTTGCTCATCAGAGGGTCCCTCGACGGGGTGGATTGACCTGGTTGAGGTAGTAGTTGCCGATGGCGTGGTACTTCCAGCGCACTGGGTCGTGCAGGGTGTGCACGCGGGCGTTGCGCCAGTGCCGGTCGAGGTTGTGCTCGGCCAGGGTGGCCTGGCTGCCGGCCAGTTCGAACAGGGTGGTGCTGGCGGCCAGGGAGATTTCGGTGCTGATCGCGCGGGCTTCGGCTACGGCGATGGAGGCGGCGGCGACCAGATCGGTGGCGGATTCATCGCGGGGCAAGCCCGCTCCCACGTTGGCTGCTGAGGCTGAGGCTGAGGCTGAGGCTGTGACTGTGACTGCTGCTGCGGCGCGGTCGAGGTATTCGCCGGCGCGTTCGAGCAAGGCCTCGGTGGCGTGCAGGCGGATCGACAGGTGGCCGAAGCTTTTCAGGGTCAGTGGATCGTCGCTGGCTTTGTCCTGGCCCGAGTCGACCCATGGCCGGCTGCGGGTACGGACGAAGTGCAGGGCGTCTTCGAAGGCGGCGCGGGCGATGCCAGTGTCGATTGCCGCATGGAGGATCTGCGCCAGCGGGCCGACGGTGGTCGGGCGCTCGAAGGCGCTCTGGAATGGCACCACGTCAGCGGCGGCGACGAACACGTTGTCGAACACCACCGAACCGCTGCCGGTGGTGCGCTGGCCGAAGCCGCTCCAATCGTCGATCACCTGCACGCCCGGCGCGTCGGCGGGGACGAACGCCAGTTGCTGGACGCCGTCGTCATCGATCACCGAGGTGGGGATACGTTGCGCATAGAGGGCGCCGGTGGAATAGAACTTGCGGCCGTTGATCCGGTAACCGTCGCCGTCACGGCTCAGTCGGGTGGTGCGGTCGTGGGCGGTCTTGGTGCCCAGTTCAGCCAGGGCGTTGCCGAAGCGTCGACCGGCCAGCACTTCGCCGTACAGGCGTTGCTGTTGTTCGGGGCTGCCGTTCACTCGCAGCACTTCCAGGGCGTAGAAGTGGTTTTGGGGGATCTGCCCGAGCGAGGCGTCGGCTTGGGCGATACGGGTGATGACCTTGGCCAGGGTGACGTTGGATACGCCGGCGCCGCCGAAGGCCTTGGGCACGCTGATGGCCCACAGGCCGGAGCGGGTGAACAGTTCCAGTTCGGCGTGTGGCTGGCGGCGCTCGCGGTCGCGCAGGGCGCTGTCTTTGCGCAATTGCTGGGCGATGTGTTCGGCGACGGCCAGGGCTTGAGCGTCGCTGCTGATGACTGCTGCGTTCATAGTGTTCTCCGGGGCCTTGGGGCCGCTTGCGCAGCCCTTCGCGGGCAAGCCCGCTCCCACAGGTACAGCGCCGTCTTCAAGGGCGGCGCGGTCCCTGTGGGAGCGGGTTTACCCGCCAAGGGCCGCACAGCGGCCCCAGGCGCTCACTCAGATCCAGGAATGTCGGGCAGGACGGGTGCCGTTCAGGTGGTAGGCACCAATCGCGTGATACTTCCAGCGCACTGGATCGTGCAGGGTGTGCACGCGGGCATTGCGCCAATGCCGATCGAGATTGAACTCGGCCAAGCTGGCGCGGCTGCCGGCAAGCTCGAACAGCTTCTCGCTGGCCTGCAGGGCGATCTCGGTGGTGAGCACCTTGGCTTGCGCCACGGCAATCGAGGCGCGCGCGGCGGCGTCTGCATCGATCTCCCCGGCATTGACCTCATCGAGCACCCGCGCAGCCCTGCGCAGCAGCGCCTCGGCGGCGTGCAGTTCGAGCTTGAGGCGGCCGATGTCGGCGATCACGTAAGGGTCGTCGCTGGCGCGCTCGACATTGGCATCGATGAACGGCCGCGATTTGTCACGCACGAAGCTGATCGCATCATCGATGGCCGCTTCAGCGATACCCGCGTCGATCGCGGCCTGGATCAACTGCGAAGCTGCGCCCTGGATGTTCGGCAGGTCGCGCTGACGCCAGTTGTCGATGACCAGTTCCGCGTCCACCGGCACCTGGTCGAGCAGCACCGTGCCGCTGGCCGTGGTGCGTTGGCCAAAGCCGGACCAGTCGTCGACGATACGCAAGCCAGGGCTGCCACGGCGCACGAATGCCAGGCGCTGGCGGCCCTCGTCATCCAGGGCCTTGACCGCCACCCAATGGGCGAACAGCGCCCCCGTGGAATAGAACTTCTCACCGCTGATGCGATAGCCCTCGCCATCGCGGCTGATTCGCGCCTTGAGCGTCAGGGTGTCCTTGCTGCCGCGCTCAGGCCCGGCATTGCCGATGCGCCAGCCGTCGAGCACGGAGCGGAAAATCAGCGCTTGTTGAGCCTCGCTGGCGGTCAGGCGCAGCAGCTGGAGCATGCCGAACTGATTTTGCGGGATCTGCCCCAACGCAGGGTCGGCGGCGCTGATGATGCGAAACACTTCGGCGACGGTTTCAAAAGAAACATCCGGGCCACCGAAGGCCTTGGGAATGCTGATGCTGCCCAGGCCGCTGCGGGTGAACAGCTCGATTTCGGCCCAAGGCAGTTTGCGCTGCTGGTCGCGGCGGGCGGCTTGCTGGCGGGCAACTTGGGCCAGTTCGTGGGCGGCCTGCAGGGCTTCGGCGTCATTGCGCAGGATCTTGGCAGGCAACAGCAGCGGCGAGCTGTCGAGGTCGCTGGCGAATAGGGTTTCTGGCTGGCTGGACATCAGTACCGCTCCTTGGCTGCACTCAATGCCCTGGCGTTATGCACTGGGGTGATTGTGATCCTGACCATTCCTTACCTCACAAAGTGGCTGTGTCGCGGGTGGTGGTGGCGACAGACGTTTGTTGGTCCGGTGGTCCGGTGCATATACCCTATTCGCTTATAAAAACTTTATGAACTAACCTTTTGGAATATAAATAGAAGCAGTTTTCTGGCCGTGAAACGAACGTGGGAGCGGGCTTGCCCCGCGATAGCGCCAGTGAATTCACCGACGCTATCG
>NZ_JBCPSP010000048.1:0-32580 GCF_051129895.1 Pseudomonas sp. Je.1.5.c | reverse complement strand
GGGCAAGCCCGCTCCCACGCGATTTCCAAGATGAATGTCGTCTGCGTGGGAGCGGGCTTGCCCCGCGATAGGGCCGCTCCTGCTAGTCAGCTCAGCACATGGTCCACCGGCACCAACGCCGGTGGCAGCGGCTCATGCCCCAGCGCTGACAGCACATCGCGCTCGATCGTGCGCACCATGGCATCGGTCGGCAGGTCGTTCTCATCGCGGCCAAACGGATCTTCCAGCTCGTTGCCAATCGCATCCAGGCCAAAGAACGTGTAGCTGACGATGGTGGTGAACAATGGCGCCAGCCAGCCCAGCGGTTCGGCCAGAGCAAACGGCAGCAACAAACAGAAGATGTAGATGGTTCGGTGCAGCAGCAAGGTGTAGGGGAAGGGCAGCGGCGTACCTTTGATCCGCTCGCAGGTCGCCTGGACCTCCGACAACCCAACCAGCCGCTGCTCAAGCAGGGTGTAGCGCCACTCACTGATCTGCTGGCGCTGCGCCAAGTCCGAACAGTGCTGGCCCAGCTCGCGCAGGATCCCATCACAGACATTGTGCGAACTGATCGCACTCGACTCGGCCAGCCATGGCCGCGCAGCACTGAGCGGATCTTCATTGCGCAGCCCGGCATTGAGCGCATGGGCAAAGCCACACAAGCTGCGCAGCAGCTCTGCACGCAGCCGCTGATCGGTAATTGCCGTGCTTTCGCGCACGAACGAGCGCATCTCGATGATCATCCTGCCCCAGGCCTTGCGCCCCTCCCACCAGCGGTCATAGCAGGCGTTGTTGCGAAAGCTCATGAAGATCGACAGCGACAGGCCAAGCAAGGTGAACGGCGTGGCGCTGACCGGCGAGAAGCGTTCCGGATAATGCCGCTCAACCAGCACGATCAGCGCCGCCAGCAAGGTTACCAGCAGGCAGCGCAAGGCGATGCGTTTGACGATCGAGCCCTTGAGGGTGAACAGCACACGCAGCACATCGGGGCGGGAGTGGACGATCATGGCAATCCAGAGGCGGCCGATCAGCCGCCGGTCATGTTCATGAAGCGCAGGATCTGTACCTCGCCGCCGACCTCGAAGTGGTGACGGTAAGGCTTGAGGTGCACGGCCTCACGGATGGCGTTCTCCAACCGTTGGCTATCGCCCGGATGGGCACGCAGGACTTGCTTGAGGTCCATCGAATGCTCGTTGCCCAGGCACAGCAGCAAGCGCCCTTCGACGGTCAGGCGCACGCGATTGCAGGTGGCGCAGAAGTTGTGGCTGTGCGGCGAGATGAATCCGACCCGGGTCTGCGGCGCCTCGGCCAGGCGCCAGTAACGGGCTGGCCCTTGGGAGGACTCGGCCGATTCGATCAGGGTGAAGTGCTCGGCCAAAAGCTCGCGCACTTCGTCGCTGGAGCAGTAGGATTCGCCGCGTTGATGCTCGCTGATCACCCCGAGCGGCATTTCTTCGATAAAGGAGATATCCAGCTCGCGGTCGATGGCAAAGCGCACCAGGTCGACGATTTCATCGTCGTTGCGGCCCTTGAGCACCACGCAGTTGAGCTTGGTGCGGCGAAAGCCTGCCTGGCGTGCAGCGTCGATGCCGGCGATCACCTGGGCCAGGTCGCCGGTGCGGGTGAGTTGGCGGAAACGCGCGCTGTCGAGGCTGTCGAGGCTGATGTTCAGGCGGCTGACGCCGGCGTCGAACAAAGGCTGCGCGAGTCGGCCCAGTTGCGAGCCGTTGCTGGTCAGGCACAGCTCACGCAGGCCGGGAAGGGCAGCGATACGTGCGCACAGTTCGACGATGCCCTGGCGCACCAGCGGCTCGCCACCGGTCAGGCGGATCTTGCGGGTACCGAGGGCGACGAAGCGCTCGGCCACTTGGTACAGCTCTTCGAGGCTGAGGATCTGCTGGCGCGGCAAGAACTGCATGTCTTCGGCCATGCAGTACACGCAACGGAAGTCGCAACGGTCGGTGACCGACATCCGCAGGTAGTCGATTCTTCGGTTGAAGCCGTCGATCAGGGCCTGGCCGTTGGGTTCCACATTCGCGCTCTGAGTAAGAGGGGGTTAGGTCCAAGCTATAACCTGCGCCGGGCTGCGTCAAATTGCTTTGCCCTCTCACATGATCAATCTCCTCTATCACTGCCGCAGGCCTCGATTGGCAAGGGCTGTAGGCCATGATCGACAGGGCTTATCGTGCTGTAAGACATTTCGATTGGACGCACCAGGGGCGGCCTTCTTAGGCTGGAAAAAACATCGGGCGACTCGATCCGGTGAACCATTCGATGCCCCGCGTGAGGATCTACCGCATGAGCCAAGACCAACACATCAGGGACTACAAGGGCCCGGCCGCCGGCTGGGGTGCGCTCAAGAGCGTGACCAAGAGCTGGCTGGGCAGTGAAAACGCCTTCAAGAACCTGCGGGCCATGCTCAAGACCAACCAGAACGGGGGCTTCGACTGCCCAGGCTGCGCCTGGGGCGAGTCGCCGGAAAGCGACATGGTCAAGTTCTGCGAAAACGGCGCCAAGGCGGTCAACTGGGAGGCCACCGGCCGCTCGGTGGACCCGGCGTTCTTCGCCAAGTACAGCGTCAGCGCCCTGGCCGAGCAGAGCGACTATTGGCTCGAATACCAGGGCCGCCTGACCCACCCGATGCGCTACGACGCCGCCACCGATCATTACGTAGAGACCAGCTGGGACGAGGCCTTCGCCCTGATCGCCAAGCACCTTAAAGCGCTCGCTTCGCCCGATGAAGCCGAGTTCTACACCTCAGGTCGGGCCAGCAACGAAGCGGCGTTTCTCTATCAGCTGTTCGTCCGCGCCTATGGCACCAATAATTTCCCCGACTGCTCGAACATGTGCCATGAAGCCAGTGGCGTGGGCATGGGCAGCACGCTGGGGGTGGGCAAGGGCACGGTGGTGTTCCATGACCTGGAACTGGCCGATGCGATCTTCGTGATTGGCCAGAACCCTGGCACCAATCACCCGCGCATGCTCGAACCGTTGCGCGAGGCGGTTCGCCGCGGCGCGCAGGTGGTGTGTTTCAACCCGCTCAAGGAGCGCGGCCTGGAGCGTTTCCAGCACCCGCAGCACCCATTCGAGATGCTCAGCAATGGCTCTGAACCCACCAATACCGCCTACTTCCGCCCAGCGCTGGGCGGTGACATGGCGGCCATGCGCGGTATCGCCAAGTTCCTCTTGCAGTGGGAGCGCGAGGCCCAGGCCAATGGCCAGCCAGCGGTGTTCGACCATGCCTTCATCGCCGAGCACACCGATGGCATCGACGACTACCTGGCGGCGGTCGATGCTACCTCGTGGGCGCATATCGTCGAACAGTCTGGCCTGACCCTGGCCGAGATCGAGCTGGCTGCGCGCATGTACCGCAAGGCTGAGCGGGTGATCATGTGCTGGGCCATGGGCGTTACCCAGCATCGCCACTCGGTGCCGACCGTGCAGGAGCTGGTCAACCTGCAACTGCTGCGCGGCAACGTCGGCAAGCCGGGGGCCGGCCTGTCGCCAGTGCGCGGTCACAGCAACGTGCAGGGCGACCGCACCATGGGCATCGACGAGAAGCCCAAGGCATCACTGCTCGACGCCCTGGAAAAACGCTTCCAGTTCAAGGTGCCGCGTGAGCATGGGCATAACGCCGTGCTGGCGATCCAGGCGATGGAGCAGGGCCGGGCCAAGGTGTTCATCGGCCTGGGCGGCAACTTCGCCCAAGCCACCCCCGATACCCCACGCACTCACGAGGCGCTGCGCAAGTGTGCGCTGACCGTGCAGATTTCCACCAAGCTCAACCGCTCGCACCTGGTGACCGGGCGGGACGCGCTGATCCTGCCGTGCCTGGGCCGGACCGAGATCGACCTGCAAGCCAACGGCCCGCAAGGAGTGACGGTGGAAGACACCTTCAGCATGGTGCACATCTCCCACGGCCAGCTCAAAGCGCGCTCGCCGCACATGCGTTCGGAGCCGGCGATCATTGCCGGGATGGCCCAGGCGACCTTGGGCAAGCACCCCATCGACTGGGAGTACGCCATCGCCGATTACAGCCGGATCCGCAGCATGATCGCCGATGTGATCCCGGGTTTTGCCCAGTTCAATCAGCGCCTTGAGCAACCCGGCGGCTTCCATCTGGGCAACAGTGCGGCCGAGCGCACCTGGCGCACCTCTACGGGCACCGCGCGCTTTACCGCCAGCGCCCTGCCTGAGCACCTGGTCAACGCCCAGGTGCTGGCACGCGGGGATAAACCCGATCTGATCTTGCAGACCTTGCGCTCGCACGATCAGTACAACACCACGCTGTATGGCCTGGATGATCGCTATCGCGGGGTGTTTGGCCTGCGCGAAGTGGTGTTCGTCAACGAAGCCGACATCCGCCGCCTGGGCTTCGAGCCTGGCGAGCAGGTGGACATGGTTTCGCTCTGGGAGGACGGCCGTGAACGGCGGGTTAGTGGCTTTCGCCTGGTGGCGTTCGATGTGCCCGAGGGGCAGGCGGCGGCGTATTACCCGGAGACCAATCCGCTGGTGCCGTTGGAGAGCTATGGCGAAGGAACGTACACGCCGACCTCCAAGTTCGTGGCGATTCGTTTGGAGAAAGCCAAGCAGGGCAATCGGATCGGGCTGGTCGCTGCTGATTGATGGCGCCAATACCGGCCACTTCGCGGGCAAGTTGCAGCGGCGGTGCGCCCCTGCAACTTGCCCAGATTTCAGCGATGAACCGGATAAGCCGTGGTGTACTTCATCTGCTCCATGGCAAAACTCGAGGTGATGTTCGACAGCCCATCGGTGCTGGTAATCAGCTTCTTGTAGAAGCGGTCATAGGCTGCGATATCGCCCACCACCACACGCAGCATGTAGTCCCAATCCCCCGACATGCGATAAAACTCCATCACCTCCTCGAAGCTGCTCACCGTCGCGGCAAACTGCTCGAGCCAGGCGCTGTCGTGGCGTTGGGTCTTGAGCTGGACGAACACGGTCAGGCCCAGCCCCAGGCGCTCAGGGTCGAGCAGGGCGACGCGGCCACGGATGTAGCCTTCGTCTTCCAGGCGCTTGACCCGCTTCCAGCAGGGGGTGGTGGTGAGGTTGACCGCTTCGGCCAAGTCCTTGAGGGAAATCGATGCGTCGCGCTGGAGCAGGGTGAGGATGTGCTGGTCGAAACTGTCCATATCGGCGGGCGGCTATCAGCAGAAAAATATCCTCCACATTAGCTCAGCCAGAGCTTCCAGAAAACACCATCGGCTTATCCGCGCAAAGGAAAATTCCCCGCTCGGCCTGGGCGCGTTGGATATGCGATAGTGGCGCACTTCACTTCTTTCCCAGTCAATGGACCCGACCATGTCCGACAAGCCGCGTAATTTCGCCACTCGCACCATTCATGCTGGCGAGCAATCCAGCGTTGCCGACAACGCCATCTTCCCGCCGATCTACACCGCCAGCTCGTACATCAAGCGCGGCCTGGACGATAACCCCGAGTACGCCTACAGCCGCGTCGCCAACCCGACCCGGCATGCCTATGAAACCTGCGTCGCCGCTCTGGAAGAAGGGGTTGGCGCGGTGGCGTGCGCCTCGGGTGTGAGCGCCACCGCCACAGTGCTGGAGCTGCTCTCCAAGGACGCTCACGTGGTGGTGATGAACGGCGTCTATGGCGGCACCTTCCGCCTGCTTGAAGACTACCGTGGGCGCACCTCGGGGCTGACCACCAGCTATGTCGACCTCAATGACCTGGAGGCCGTCGCTGCCGCAATTCGCCCAGAAACCCAGCTGATCTGGATCGAGTCGCCGACCAACCCGCTGCTGCACCTGGTCGATATCCAGGCGGTGTGCACGCTGGCCCGCGAGCGCGGCATTCTGACCTGCATCGACAACACCTTCTGCTCGCCCTGGAACCAGCAGCCAATCACCCTGGGCGTGGACTTGGTGATGCATTCGGCGAGCAAGTACATTGGCGGTCACTCCGACCTGACCGGTGGCGTGGTGGTCGCGGCCAACCAGGAGCTGCTCGGGCGCCTGCGCAAGATCAGCATGGCGGTGGGCGCGATCCAGGGCCCGTTCGATTGCTACCTGGCCCTGCGCGGGCTGAAGACCCTCGATGTGCGTATGGAGCGCCAGAGCGCCAACGCCCTGCGTGTAGCGCAGTTCCTTGAGGCGCATCCACAGGTCGAACAGGTGTATTACCCAGGCCTTGAGAGCCATCCGCAACACGCGCTGAGCAAGCGCCAGATGCGCACCGGTGGTGCGGTGGTGGCCATGCGCATCAAGGGTGATCGGGCGGCGGTCAATCGCCTGGTCGAAGCGCTGTCGATCTTTGTCCTGGCCGACTCCCTGGGTGGGGTGGAAAGCATGATCAACCACTCCTGGAGCATGTCGCACAACTCCCTGAGCCCTGAGCAGAAAGGGCTGATGGGGATCGGCGAAAACCTGCTGCGGCTGTCGGTGGGGATCGAGGATTACCGGGATCTGATCGAGGATCTGGATGTGGCCCTGAAGGCGTCTGCGTAAGCGCCTGACAGAGCCATCGCGGGGCAAGCCCGCTGCCACGTCGAACTCGTCGCGAGTAGCAGGTGGCAGCAGGTGTGCCCGGCGATGTTTGGTTGTGCCCGAGTCAGGATTTGGGCGGATGGATAATTCGTTCGATCTTGTCCTTGATCAGCAACCTTTCCTTGCGTAGCCGGTTGACGGCCTCGTCTGCGGTGCCGTTGCCTTCGGCGGCCACCACCTCTTTGTCCTTGCCGTTGTATTCCTTGTGCAGCTTGTGCAGCGCCGGGTCCTTGTCGATCAGGGCCTGGAAGGCATCAGCAGTAATGTGCAAGTCAGCGAGCAGATCATGCGGTACGGGCATTTCTTCACCTCTGTTCAGGGTTAGCGAAAGGTGTTGAACCCTGAGGATAGTCGCCTTTGCCGCGCTGGGGGAGTGGGGTAGGCTGTCGCTTCTGCCCGCGAACCGGAAACCCCTGCCATGCCGCACTTGAACCTGGAATACAGCGATAACCTGCCTGAGCTGAAGGTCGATGTACTGCTGTTGCGCCTAAACAACGCCTTGTTGGCCAGCGGCCAATTTGCCGATGAGCTGGATATCAAGAGCCGTGCCCAGGCCTTCGCCAACTACCAGGTAGGCACCTCGCTGGCCGCGCGAGCGTTTGCCCATGTGCGCCTGGCGATCCTCAGCGGGCGCACCGAAGCGGTCAAGAAACAACTGAGCGCGCATCTGCTGGAGGTGCTGCGCGAGGCCATCCCGGCGCAGCCCGGCCTGGATATCCAGTTGTGCGTGGAAGTGCTGGATATCGAGCGTGAGCCGTATGCCAAACTTCACCTGCCTGGCTAAACCTGGCGCAGGCACGGCAATGGTCGCCAGGTTTCGCGTGCAGGGCCCACGGCGTATATACTGCGCGCCAATGATTGTGGGAGAGCCTCGTGGCCATCGAAATACACTGGATCTGTGACGACCAAAGCCTGGCCGAGCACTGCCGGACCTGGCGCGAACTGCCCTTCGTAGCGCTCGATACCGAATTCATGCGGGTCGACACCTTTTATCCGAAAGCCGGCCTGCTGCAGATCGGCGATGGCAACAAGGCCTTTCTGATCGATCCGTTGCTGATCGGCAACTGGCAGCCGCTGGCCGAGCTGCTCGAAGACAGCGCTGTGGTCAAGGTCGTGCACGCCTGTAGCGAAGACCTCGAAGTGCTGCTGCGCCTGACCGGCAAGCTGCCCCAGCCGCTGTTCGACACGCAACTGGCCGCGGCCTATCTGAACATTGGCTTCTCGATGGGCTATTCGCGCCTGGTGCAGGAAGTGCTCGGGCTCGACCTGCCCAAGGGCGAGACTCGCTCCGACTGGTTGCAGCGCCCACTGTCGGAGACTCAGGTCAGCTACGCCGCCGAAGATGCCGTGCACCTGGCCGAGCTGTTCAGCGAGCTGCGCCCGAAACTGTCGGACGACAAATACGCCTGGGTGCTGGAAGACGGCGCCGAGCTGGTCGCGCAGATGCGCCGCGAGGTCGAACCCCAGACCCTCTACCGCGACGTCAAGCTGGCCTGGAAACTGTCGCGCCAGCAACTGGCGGTGCTGCGTGAGCTGTGCGCCTGGCGCGAGCGCGAGGCGCGCAGCCGCGACCTGCCGCGCAACCGCGTGCTGCGTGAGCATTCGCTGTGGCCGATGGCCAAGACCCAGCCCGACAACCTCTCGGCGCTGGCCAAGATCGATGACATGCACCCGCGTACCATCCGCCAGGACGGCGAGTTCCTGCTCAAGCTGATCAAGCAGGCCGGCAGCGTGCCCGCCGAGCAGTATCCACAAGCCTTGCCCGAACCCCTGCCAATCGAAGCCTCTGGCATCCTCAAGCGCCTGCGTGCGGTTGGCCAGGCCGAAGGCGAGCGGTTGGGCATCGCCCCCGAGCTGATGCTGCGCAAAAAGACCCTCGAAGCCCTGCTCAAGAGCGGCTACCCCAACGGTCCCTATCAATTGCCTGATTCGCTGCGCGGCTGGCGTCGCGAGCGGATGGGCCAGGCCCTGCTGGATGATCTGGCAGGTGCCGGAGAAGCCTGATGAAACGTATCTGTTCGATCTACAAAAGCCCGCGCAAGAACGAAATGTACCTCTACGTGCTCAAGGCCGATGGCCTGGAGCGTGTTCCCGACGGCCTGCTACCGTTTTTCGGCACCCCGATCCACGCCTTCGACCTGGTGCTCAGCCCAGAGCGCAAGCTGGCCCGCGAGGATATCGCCAAGGTGCTCGAGAACCTTGAGAACCAGGGTTATCACTTGCAGATGCCGCCCGCTGAAGACGAGTACATCGAGCACCTGCCCGAAGAGCTGCTGCGCCGCAACGACCCGGTCTGATTCCGGCCTGCGGCTAACCCTCTGCCAAGCGGCCCGCCAGTCGGGCCGCGTTTAGTTGTCTGCCAAGGTTGTTTTTCAAGATGCGCGTTCTGATCGCTGAACAGGATCATGCCAACTACGCTCGCCTGTTGGCTGAAGCGGCCCCGGACCTGCAGGTGGTGACCAGCGGTGACTCCGCCGAACTGGCCCGCCTGGCGCCCGACAGCCCCGTGTGGCTGGGGCAGCCTGACCTGCTCGCCAGCCTGCTGCGCCAGGGCCATAAGCCGCAATGGGTGCAATCGACCTGGGCCGGCATCACCCCGTTGTTGGCTGACGGCCTGCCACGTGATTACCGCCTGACCCGCGCCGTGGGGATTTTTGGCCAGGTCATGGCCGAATACATGCTGACCTACATGCTCGGCCATGAGCGCGATGTGCTGTCGCGGCTGGTCAGCCAGGTCGAGCGGCGTTGGGACGACCGCCCGGGGCGCACCTTGGAGGGGCGTCAGGTGCTGATCGTCGGAACCGGTGATATCGGTCAACGTGTTGCCGAGTTCTTGCTGCCATTTGGCGTGGTACTGCGCGGCGTTGCCAGCAGTGCCCGGGAGCAGGCGCCGTTCATTGAAGTGGCGGGGTTGGATCAGTTACCGCGCATGGTCGAACAAGCGGACTATGTGCTCAACCTGCTGCCCGATACACCCGCGACCCATGATCTGTACGACGCTGCGCTGTTCAAGCGCTTCAAGCCCAGCGCGCTGTTCATCAACGCCGGGCGCGGGGTGGCGGTGGTCGATGGCGACCTGGTCGAGGCGCTCAAGGAAGGGCATCTGGCAGGCGCGGTGATCGATGTCTGCCGTCAGGAGCCATTGCCCCAGCGCCACCCGTTCTGGACCGCCTGGGGCTTGCTGTTGACCGGGCACAGCTCGGCGCCCACCTCGCCAGCGGCGATGGTGCGTTTGTTCGTCGAGAATGCACGGGCGTATGCGGCGGGGCAGGGCTTGCGTGGGGAAGTGGATTTTCTGCGCGGGTACTGAGCTTGACTGCTGTGCCGGCCTCATCGCGGGGCAAGCCCGCTCCCACGCTCGTATGAGCTGCGCCCCAGATGTTGGACACCCATCCATCATCTGGGGCGTAGCTGAGTATCTCGTGGGAGCGGGCTTGCCCCGCGATGAGGCCGGCACAGGCGATAAACCTATTACAAGCTGAAATCACCCTCAGCCGCCAACTCGCTCAACGGCCGGCGCGGGCTCGGCACTTCGCGCGCCTGTAGCGCCTCGGCCAGAGTGGCCTTGTCGCCCAGCTTGCCGATCGCAACCATGGCATGCAGGTCATAGCCCTCGGGGATCTTCAGCTCCTTGCGCGCCAGCTCCTGGTCGAACCCGGCCATGCCGTGGGTGTGCCAGCCACTGATGCTCGCTTGCAGGGCCAGGTGGCCCCAGGCGGAACCGGTGTCGAAGGTGTGCCACAGCGCCGGTTTGTCATCGAAGCTGGTCTTGGAGATGATCAGCACCAATGCCGAAGCCTGCTGGGCCCAGCTACGGTTGAACGGCACCAGCAGTTCCAGGTAGCGCTCCCAGTTGGGGGTGTCGCGCCGCGCATAAAGGAAGCGCCATGGCTGCGAGTTGTACGCCGACGGCGCCCAGCGCGCCGCTTCCAGGAAGCTCAGCAGAATGTCTTCGCTGATCGGCTCGGCGGTAAACGCGCGCGGCGACCAGCGGTTGATGAACTGCTCGTTGATGGCGTAATCGGCAATGCGGGGATTGGCGCTCATGGTGGCTCCTGCAAGGTAGGGAAAGACCAGAAGCGCACGCTACTGCGTCCAGCAGGTACTGACAAGCGGTCTGGCTTTGCCCAAGGCCAGGCTCTAGACTGGCGCCGCCGCGCGCCGTGAATGAAGAATCAATGCAGGAAACCGTGTGATGATGCCGCAAACCGCGCCCTTCTGGCGGCGCAAGACCCTCGAACAGCTCGATGCGCAGGAGTGGGAATCGCTCTGTGACGGCTGCGGCATGTGCTGCCTGCAAAAGCTCGAGGATGAGGACGACAACAGCGTCTACTACACGCGTATCGCCTGCAAGCTGCTCGATCTCGACAGCTGCCAGTGCAGCGACTATCCCAACCGCTTTGCCCAGGTGCCTGACTGCATCCAGCTCACCCCTGGCAAGGCCGATCAGTTCAAATGGTTGCCGCCCACTTGCGGCTATCGCCTGGTCAGTGAAGGCAAGGATCTGCCTGCCTGGCACCACCTGGTCTGCGGTGACCGCAAGCAGGTGCATGAGCAGCGTATCTCCCAGTCCGGACGTATGCTCAGTGAGAACGATGTGGATGAAGACGACTGGGAAGACCACCTGATTTTCCGCGCCGGCTGAGCCCCGGTCTTTCGCCTCTGCTGAACAAGGAGTTTCTGTATGCGTCGCCCTCTGCTGTTGGTCCTGGGTCTTGCGGCCTGCACGCCGGCCTGGGCCAAGAAGGTCGATCTGGATTACCAGGTGCGATTGCTGCCATCGACCAGCCAGGCCGAGGTGCGCCTGACCCTGGCTGACGGCAGCGCGGTGCGCAGCCTGGACTTCGACCTGGGCAAGGCGGGCGCCTACAGCGAGTTTCACGCCGACGGCCAATGGCAGCAGCAGGGCGAGCGCGGGGTATGGCGCCCGGCGCCAGGCAAGACCAGCCTCAGCTACCGTGTGCAACTCGACCAGAAACCCCACGGCGGCGCCTATGAAAGCCGCATCACACCGCACTGGGCAGTGTTTCGTGGCGATCAGCTGGTGCCCCCGGCGCGCCTCGACCAGCAGGACGGCACCGAGCTGGTCGCACGCCTGGCTTTTGAATTGCCGGCGGGCTGGAAGAGTGTAGAAACCGCCTGGCCGCGCATCGGCAAGCAGAAGTTCCGTATCGATAACGTCTCGCGGCTGTTCGACCGTCCCACCGGTTGGATGCTGGCTGGCAACCTCGGCAGCCGTCGGGCGCGCCTGGGCGAAACCGACGTGACCGTGGCGGCGCCGCAAGGGCAGGGCATGCGCCGCATGGATACCCTGACGTTACTGACGTTCGTCTGGCCGCAGGTGCAGGCGGTATTCCCACGTAATCCGCCCAAGCTGTTACTGGTCGGCGCGCGCGATGAGATGTGGCGCGGCGTGCTGACCGGACGTAATTCGCTGTTCCTGCACAGTAACCGGCCGTTGATCGGTGACAGCGGCAATAGTCCGCTGCTACGCGAACTGGTGCAGGTGTTCGCGCAGATCAATGACCGCGATGGCAGCGACTGGATCGGTGAGAGCCTGACCGATTACTATGCCAACGAATTGCTGCGTCGGGCTGGAGGCGTCAGTGATGACCGCTATCAGGCCTGGCAGGCGCGCCTGCAAAAGCTAGGCAGTAAAGTCACCCGCCTGCGCGGCAACCAGGCCGACCCTGGTCAGGTCGCGCGGGGCGTGCAGCTGTTGCAGGCGCTGGACCGCGAGATCCGCCTGCACACCCAGAACAAGCGCTCGCTGGATGATGTCGCGCGGGCGCTGATGCGCGTGCCGAGCGTCAACACCGAAGAGTTCATCCAGCTCAGCGAAAGCGTGCTGGGGCGCCAATCAGAAGTGCTGCAAAGCAAGCTCCTGCGCTGACGCCTTTCTCTCAAAACCTGCGCTAAACCTGTGGGAGCGGGCTTGCCCCGCGATGGCGATCACCGGCCCGACGCTGCAGTTAAATTTTCGCCGCAGGATCCGTCCCAGTCACCGTCACCCCGCGCGTCGCCGCCTCGGCACTGGCCCTGAGCACCTCAAGCTCTGCCGCGCTGCGCTGAATGTCGCCACGCAGGCGCTGATACTCCTGGCGATGGCTCAACCACCAGGCCTTGGTCGAGCAGTGCCCGCTGATCCCGCGTGCCAGTGCCAACCCTCCAACCGCCACCTGCAACAGGCCGATCAGGCCGCCATGGCGCAGGCCTTTGCCGATCATCAATGCACCACCCGCCAGCGAACTGGCGCGTTCCAGGCCGTGGACGTTGTGCTCTTTGCTTACTGTGGGGGAATGGATATCGAGCATGACGAACTCTCCGTTGCAAGTGTAAGCAGCTGACCCTGCTGGTTACAGGCGCGTTCATTTCGATTGCTGGACGGCGGTTGCGCTGCGCTGGTTGATCCCTGCTTCGACAGGTAACGCCAGCCGGCGATTGTGCTTCACAATGTCCGGTCTGAATACTTTTCTGTCGGGTTTGGCAATGCATCATTGAGCGCGCCAACTCGGTCGCTCAAAATCCTTGCAGGCCACCAAATACGTGCCCTGCGCAGATCGAGCCATTCATCCAAAAGGCTGTAGACAAATTGTCTAACAGCGCCCTATAGTCGTTATACAAATAGTAGACACAGCGCTATGACAACAAAGAAGGCCGCCATGAAAGCCACCAGCATCGTCCAGCCGATCAGCAACGAGGTGCCCCAGGACCGCAAGGCCGTCCTGGCCCAAGCGCTGCGTCGGCGCATCCTCAGCATGGAGCTGGCGCCTGGTGCGGTGGTGGATGAACTGGCCCTGTGCGACGAATTCGGCCTGTCGCGTCCGCCGGTTCGCGAGCTGCTGCGCCAGATTGCCGCCGAAGGCTACATCGAGCTGGAAGCCAACCGTGCGCCACGGGTAGCGGCGATGAACCACGAGTCGCTGCACAGCTTCTACCTGGCCGCGCCGCTGATCTACGTCGCCACCACCCAGCTGGCCGCCAGCTACGCCAGCGCCGCCGAGATCGAAGTGCTCAAGGGCATCCAGGCCCAGTTCCGCCAGGCGATCGAACAGCGAGACGTGGAAAACCGGGTGCTCTACAACGATGCCTTCCACCTGGAAATCGGCAAGATGGCGCACAACGATTACCTGATGCCCAGCCTGCGGCGGATCCTTATCGACCACACTCGCCTGGGCAAGATTTTCTACCGCCACCCGACCACCGATGACATGCAGCGCGATCTGGAACTTGCCTGCGCGCAGCACGAGCAGATCATCGAGGCGATCGAGCGGCGCGATCCTGAAACCGCAGGCCGCGTGGTGCGTGCGCACATGGAATTGTCGCGCCGACGCATGGCTGAGTACGCCGCACCCCAGGGACTGGATGTGCCGATCGAAATGTAGAGATTGAAGTCACCGCCCGTAGCGGTGAATGCACGACCACAACACACCAGGTCCATGAAATGACAAGAATAACTTCGCTGCCTGCCGATGACGCCTCCTGTGGCTGGTTCCACCTGAGCAAGCCCCGTCAGCCCCGGCCCGCCCACAGTGGCCAGAGCAAAGCCCGCTGGGTGGTGGTCGGCGCCGGTTTCACCGGCCTTGCTGCCGCGCGGCAACTGGCAGCGAACTTTCCCGATGACCAGATCGTGCTGATCGAGGCCCAGCAGGTCGGCTTTGGCACCTCCG
Organism: Pseudomonas sp. Je.1.5.c; assembly: GCF_051129895.1. NCBI lineage: Bacteria > Pseudomonadati > Pseudomonadota > Gammaproteobacteria > Pseudomonadales > Pseudomonadaceae > Pseudomonas > Pseudomonas sp. Je.1.5.c. The sequence continues at coordinate 18,406 of NZ_JBCPSP010000048.1, read as the reverse complement.
GGCGCAATGCCGGCTTTGCCATCGACCTGCCGCATGACATCGGCGCCGAGGACTACATTGGCGACATCGGCATCGCCAAGACCATTCTCAAGCTCAATCTGGGCGGCCAGTCTTACCTCAAGGCGCTGGTCGAGCGCTATGCCATCGACTGCCAGTTCAAACACTGCGGCAAATACCAGGCGGCTGTCGAGGATCGCGGCATCGCCGTGCTGGAAGCCTATCGCCGGGGGCTGGACAAGCTCGATCAACCTTACCAGATGATCGATGGGCGCGATTTGCCCGAGCACATCGGCACCGATTTCTACCGCAAGGGCCTGTTCACCCCAGGCACTGCGCTGATCCAGCCGGCGGCATTGGTCAAAGGTCTGGCCGACAACCTGCCGAGCAACGTTGCGCTGTACGAGAACACCCCAATCCTTGATGTCGAATATGGCGACAAGGTGCTCTTGCGCCATGCCAATGGCTCGATCATCGCCGACAACCTGGTGCTGACCACCAACGCCTTTGGCATGAGCTTTGGCTTTCTCAAAGGGCGCATGCTGCCGGTGTTCACCTATGCCAGCATCACCCGTCCGCTGAGCGAGGACGAACAGGCGCGCCTGGGCGGCAAGCCCTACTGGGGCGTGATTCCGGCGGACCCATTCGGCACCACCTTGCGCCGCACGGTCGACAACCGCCTGCTGATTCGCAACAGCTTCAGCTACAACCCCGATGGGCGCAGCAATGGCAAATACCTGCAACGGTTCGTCGAGCGTCACCGCGCGTCGTTCGCCCGGCGTTTCCCGATGTTGCCCGAGGTCGACTTTGACTATACCTGGGGCGGTGCATTGGCCCTGTCGCGTAATCACATGGGCTTCTTCGGCAAGTTGGCGCCGAATGTATTTGCTGCGCTGTGCTGCAATGGTCTTGGTGTTACCCGCGGTACGGTGACCGGCAAACTCTTGGCCGATTGGCTGGCGGGCCAAAGCAATGAGTTGATCGACTTCTTGCTGAATGCTCCAGGGCCCTCTGCCAATCCACCGCAGCCCTTGGTATCGCTGGGCTTGAACCTGAATCTGATGTGGGGGCAATACCGCGCCGGAAAAGAAAGCTGAGCCATCGATAAGTTAACGATTCACGTGCAATTGGCTGGGGCTTAGTTACCCGGCACGGGCGCCCTTTGCCCAGACAAAGATGATCGAGGCGGGTAGTCGATCGAACGAGGCTGAAGGCAGTTTTCAGTGTCGCGCACGCGCTCGCCTTGAATAAGTGCACTACAGAAGTGGTAGGAACAATAATGACAAGTCCGAATATTTCCGTTGAAGATGTACCGCTCAATCGCTTTCACCAGTTGCTGACCGTGCGCTCCGGCGGTGGCTCGTTCGTCGATGGCTATGTACTGAGCATTATTGGCGTGGCCCTGGTGCAGATGTCCGCCGGCTTGAACCTGAGCAGTTTCTGGCAAGGCATGATCGCTGCGTCGGCGCTGATCGGGATCTTCTTTGGTGGCTTTTTCGGCGGTTGGCTGACCGACCGCTTTGGCCGCAAACGGGTGTTCTTCGTGGGCCCGGTGCTGTTCATGCTGGCCTCGCTCAGCCAGTTCTGGGTCGAGTCGGCGCTGGTGCTGTTCTTGCTGCGCTTTGCCATCGGCATCGCGGTGGGCATCGAGTACCCGGTGGCGACCTCGCTGCTGGTGGAGTTCTTGCCCAAGAAGAACCGCGGCCCGCGCCTGGCTACCCTGACCATTCTCTGGTTTGCCGGGGCGGCGTTCGCCTATGTCATCGGCGATCTGCTTTTGCGCAACGGCGGCGAGGAGTCCTGGCGCCTGGTGCTGGCCAGCCCGGTGGTGATCGGCGCGCTGCTGTTCGTGCTACGCATGGGCACCCCGGAATCGCCACGCTGGCTGCTGAGCAAAGGCCGTGCGGCCGAGGCTGAGGCGGTGATCAAGCAGGTCTACGGCATTGATTTCTCCCTGCGCAACCTGCCTGAAGAGCCCAAGCAGAAGAAACTGTCGTTGCTCAGCCTGCTGCACTCGGGCTACGGCAAACGCATGCTGTTCGTGGCGATGTTCTGGACCTGTTCGGTCATCCCGGTGTTCGCCGTGTATGCCTTCGCGCCCAAGGTGCTGGCCGCGCTCAACCTCAAGGGCGACTGGGCTTCGTTCGGTTCGGTGGCGATCACGTTCCTGTTCGTGGTTGGCTGCATCATCGCCACCCGCCTGATCAACGGCATGGGCCGGCGGCGCATGCTGATCAACAGCTTTGCCTGCTCGGGCATGGCGCTGCTGGGCCTGGCGGCATTCCACGCCGGCTCCGAGCTGCTGATCCTCGGCTTGTTTGGCGCCTACGCGCTGTTCATCGGCGGCGCGCAGGTGCTGCAGCTGGTGTATCCGAACGAGCTGTTCCCCACTGAAATTCGTGCAGGCGCGGTCGGCGTGGGCACCTCGCTGTCGCGGGTCGGCGCTGCCATCGGCACCTGGCTGGTGCCGATGGCGCTGGATAGCTACGGCATCGCTTTCACCATGTACGCCGCGGCCATCGTCACCTTCATTGGCCTGGCGTTCTCTGTCGCGCTGGCGCCGGAAACCCGTTCGCTGAACCTGCAGCAAGCTGCATCGCTGGGCTGAATCACCACCACGGCGTGGCGCTGATCGGGCGCTGCGGCCTGAACAAAACTGATCGTTGCATTGGAGAACTCACCGTGAAATTCGAAGGCATCTATACCCCGGCAATCACTCCGCTGGCCGCGGACGGCTCGATCGACAAGGCGGCGTTCGCCGACGTTCTTGAGTACCTGGTCGACTCAAAGATTCATGGCGTCATCATCGGCGGTTCCACCGGCGAGTACTACGCGCATACCTCCCAGGAGCGCATCGAGCTGGCCGCCCAGGCCAAGGACGTGCTCAACGGCCGCCTGCCGCTGATCGTCGGCACCGGTGGCATCCGCACCGAAGACGCGGTGGCCTTTGCCAAGCACGCCAAAGAGATCAAGGCTGATGCGTTGTTGGTCGGCACGCCGCCGTACGCCCTGCCGACTCAGCAGGAGATCGCTCAACACGTCAAAGCCGTTGACGCAGCTGCCGGCCTGCCGATCATGCTCTACAACTACCCAGGCCGCATGAGCGTGAGCATGGGCGAGGAATTCTTCGATGCCGTGGCGGATGTGAAGAACATCGTCGCCATCAAGGAAAGCTCCGGTGACATGGGCCAGCTGCACCGCCTGGCCATCCAGCGCCCGAACATCCAGCTGTCGTGCGGCTGGGACGACCAGGCCCTGGAGTTCTTCGCTTGGGGCGCCCAGAGCTGGGTGTGCGCCGGCTCCAACTTCATCCCGCGCGAGCACGTGGCCCTGTATGAGGCGTGCGTGATCGACAAGGACTTCGACAAAGGCCGGCGCATCATGGGCGCGATGATGCCGCTGATGGACTTCCTCGAAGGTGGCAAGTTCGTCCAGTCGATCAAGTACGGCGTGGCCCTGAACGGCCTGAGCACCGGTGGCGTGCGCAAGCCGCTGTCCGAGCTGGACGCTGCCGAGAAGCAAGCGCTTGAGCGCGTCGTGAACGAACTCAAGCGCAACATCGCACAGATCACCGGGGGAGCCTGACCATGGCCCAATTGCTGAGCAAGGACCAATACGCGGCCATCGCCGCCGACCTGCAACTGCGTACCCAGGCGTTCATCGACGGTGAGTTCCGTGATGCCATCTCGGGCCGCACCTTCGTCACCACCAACCCGGCCACCGGCAAGCAGCTGGCCGAAGTCGCCGCCTGCGACGTGCAGGACGTGGATGTCGCCGTGGCGGCCGCCAAGCGCGTGTTCGAAGACGGTTCTTGGTCCAAGCTGCAACCGGGTGAGCGCAAGCACATCCTGCTCAAGTTCGCCCAGCTGCTAGAAGACCACAGTCACGAGCTGGCGGTACTGGAAGCGCTGGACAGCGGCAAGCCGGTCAGCGAGTGCCAGAACGTCGATGTTCCAGAAACCATCCACACCATCCGTTGGCACGCCGAGCTGATCGACAAGATCTACGACAACACCGCGCCGACCGGCAACGCCGCCGTGACCATGGTGGTGCGCGAGGCGATTGGCGTGGTCGGCCTGGTGCTGCCGTGGAACTTCCCGCTGCTGATGCTGGCCTGGAAGATCGCCCCGTCACTGGCCGCCGGTTGTTCGATCGTGGTCAAGCCGGCCAAGGAAACCACCCTCAGCGCCCTGCGGGTGGCCGAGCTCGCCCATCAGGCGGGTGTCCCGGCCGGGGTGTTCAACCTGGTGCCTGGGGGTGGCCGTGAAGTAGGCGAGGCCATTGGCCGGCACATGGACATCCCCATGGTCAGCTTCACCGGCTCCACCGACACCGGCCGCTTGTTCCTCAAGTACGCGGCCGAGTCCAACCTCAAGCGCATCGTCCTCGAGCTGGGTGGCAAGAACCCGGCTGTGGTGATGAACGACTGCGAAGACTTGGATGAAGTGGCCCAGTTCGTCACCGCCGGTGCGTTCTGGAACATGGGCGAGAACTGCTCGGCGTCGTCGCGGCTGATCGTGCACAAGGACGTCAAGGATCAACTGCTGAGCTTGATTGCCAAGCACCTGAAGGAATGGAAACTCGGCGATCCCCTCGACCCGGACAACCGCCTCGGGGCGATGGTCAGCAAGTCGCACTTCGACAAGGTCAAGTCCTACCTGGAGTACGCCGCCGAGCACAAGCTCAACGTGGTGCAGGGTGGCCAGACCGAGCAGGGTGTGTTCGTGCAGCCGACCATCGTCGATGGCGTGGCGCGCGATAGCCGCCTGTTCGTCGAGGAGATCTTCGGGCCCGTGCTGAGCGTTACCTCGTTCGAGACCATCGAGCAGGCCATCGAGCTGGCTAACGACACCATCTACGGCCTGGCGGCTTCGGCCTACACCGGCAGCCTGCGCAATGCCCTGCGCCTGTCGCGGGAGATTCGCGCGGGCGTGGTCACGGTCAACTGCTTCGGCGAAGGCGATGCGTCGACGCCGTTCGGTGGTTACAAGGAGTCCGGCTTTGGTGGGCGCGACAAGTCGATCTGGGCGCATGACCAGTACACCGAGCTCAAGACCATCTGGATCAACGCGGCGTAAACCGTGCATTTTGGGGCCGCTTTGCGGCGGTTCGGCGCCCCGACAAGCCCGCTCCCACAGGTACAGCGCCGTTCTGAAGATGAGCGCTATCCCTGTGGGAGCGGGCTTGCCCGCGAAGAGGCCGGATCAGACACAACCTAGACACACAACCTACAGACACATCCCGCTTCACAGCGAATAAGCAGCACGGCTCGGCAATGAGCTAGACAAGGCTGCGGCGCTGACGGCCACCGGGACACCGGTGGCCACACATTCCCTGAAACCAAGAAAAACCCGTGCACAGGTCCACTGGGGAGTGGCTGCGTGCGCACCTAAAATCTTTTGTGAGTCGACTGCCATGATCGTTTCCCAAGCCAGCGCGCTTGCGCCTGCGCTATCCCATCGCAACGCCCTGATCGTTGCCCATATCGCCGCCGTGCTGTTCGGTCTGACCGGCATTCTCGGCGCCCTGATCCATGCTGACGCCACGGTTATTACCGCCGGCCGCGCGGTGTTCGCCGTGCTGGCCCTGGGGTTGGTGGCGCTGGTGCAGCGCAAGGCCCTGTTCCGTGGCCTAAGTGGGCGCAAGTTCGCCGTGATGCTGTTCACCGGTGCCATGTTGGCAGCGCACTGGGTGACATTCTTCATTGCCATCAAGGTCGGCGGGGTAGCGGTGGCGACCCTGGGCTTTGCCAGCTTCCCGGCGTTCATCGCGCTGCTCGACCTGCTGGTGTTTCGCGAACGTCTGCACCTGCGTGAAGCTTTGCTGCTGGGCTTGGTGACGCTGGGGTTGGTGCTGGTGGTGCCGTCGTTCGACCTGCTGGACCAGGGCACGCTGGGGCTGCTCTGGGGCTTGGCCTCGGGTCTGTCGTTCGCCTTGCTGGCAATCGCCAATCGGCGTGCCGCGCGGGGCATGGATGCGCTGCAGGTGGCGTTCTGGCAGAACCTGACGGTGGCCGTGCTGGTAGCGCCGTTTGCGCTGAACCAGTTGATGGTGCAGGGCTTGCAGGTCGCGGATTGGGTCTACCTGGCGCTGCTCGGGGTGTTTTGCACGGGATTGGCGCAGTTCTTGTTCGTCAAGAGCCTGGAAGGGCTGCAGGCGCGTAGCGCGGGGATGATCATTGCCCTGGAGCCGGTGTATGCGATTGCCTGTGCCTGGGTGCTGTTCGCCGAGCAGCCGTCGCTGCGGATGCTGGCGGGGGCGGCGCTGGTGATCGTGGCGACGGTGCTGTCGGCCTGGAGCAAACCTGCCAGTGAGCGTCTGGCTTGAGATTTTGCGGCCGCTTCGCGGCCCATCGCAGGCTGTCGCCAGTTCCCACGAGGGGCACAATTGCCCATGGGTGGACTGCCCCCAACCCATCCAGCTTTCAGGCGGCAGTCCACTGCGTGGGAGCGGGCTTGCCCCGCGATGAGGCCAGCCCTGCCTACTTGAATTTGGGCCCGGAGCGCGTATTGAGCCCCTTGGCCAAGCGGTCATACAGCACCACATTGACCGTCGCCGCCAAGTTCATGCAGCCCTCGGTTGGGATATAGATGGTCTCTTCACACCACGCCCGCACGCTCTCGTCGAGCGTGCCGTCTTCAGGCCCGAAGATGTAGATGGCGCGATCCGGGTGGGTGTACTCAGGCAGCGGCCGAGCACCTTCGACCAGCTCCACCGCCACCGGCGTGCAGCCCAGGGGAATGATGCGCTGCAGGTCATCGATTCCGATCAGCGGAATGTCGTAGTGCACCCGCTTGGTATCGGTGACGAAATCGCGCGCGCGCTCATAGCGCTTGCCGGTGTAGAACACTGAGTTGACGCCGTAGCAACCCGCTGCGCGCATCACCGAGCCGACGTTCTCCGGGGACTTGGGATTGAACAGGCCGATGCAGCTGTACCGTTTGTTTGCCACGTGCCGGGGCCCTTCGCAAAAAAAACGCGATTATACGGGCTTGCCGGCAGTGATGGGGATCAGTCTTTCTTCAGCAAACCGGCCAACCCGGCGAACGGATTGTGAGTGGCCTTGGCGATGCTCGGCGTGCTGGTCGAGCCTTCGCTGAAGTACTGCTGGTCGGTATAGCGCGAGTGCTCGTTGTCGTGGCAATACAGGCACAACAGTTCCCAGTTCGAGCCATCCTGGGGGTTGTTGTCGTGGTTATGGTCACGATGGTGCACGGTCAGCTCCGACAGGCGTTTGCCGGAGAACTCACGGGCGCAGCGGCCGCAGACATGGGGATACATCTTCAGGGCCTTGTCGCGGTAGCCCATTTCCTTGTCGCGCTTGGCGTCGGCAAGGATGCGGTCGAGGCGGGCGGTGGCCGATAGGGTGGAACTCATGGTGTTACCTTTATTGTATTCAAGCGAATGACGGTTATAGCCTTGAGTCTAGCGCGCCTGCAGGCCACGCGGACAGGCAAAAACCTGCAGATGGGCGTAGCCTGTAGAAAGATTCCCGACAGGAGGTTGCAGATGTTGCATGCGATCCTCGCCGCATTGATCGTGGTTGCCGCGCCCTTGGCGCACGCCGCTGGCCAGCAGCCCCGGATCACCACGCCGGTTCCTGGCGCACCGGGCACCGCCACGCCCACGCCCTATCCACAGATCACCCCGAGCGCACCGCCCAAGGCCTACGACCGCCAGCCCGGTGCACCGCTGTTGCCGCCGATGCCCGTGCCTGGGCCGCCCCGCGATCAGCCGCTGCCGGGCCTTTCGCAAGAGCCGCCGCGACCACCGGCCAAGGACGATTAGACCTGGGCCAGGCGCTGACCGTCTTGCATGCGCAAGCGCTTCGATAGCGCCACAGCCAGTGCGCGGATGATCCGCGCAGCGATGCGTGGCGCTTCGTTGAGCATCTTTTCCAGCGAGTCCTTGCCCAGGGTCAGCAGTTGGCAGTCGCTGGCCGCCACGCAACTGGCCGAGCGGCGCTCACCGTCGAGCACGGCCATTTCGCCAAACGCGCCGCGGCGCAGCACGGCGATTTCCACCGCCTGGCCGCTGCCATCGGTCTTGCGCACCGAGACTTGGCCGCGGTGCAGGATACACATGAAGGTACCGGCGTCGCCTTCCTGGAAAATCGTCTCGCCGGCAGTCATATGGGCCAGGCTGAAGTAGCCGGCCACGGCGTGGAAGTCGGTCGGTTGCAGGGCGTCGAACAGGCCGCAGTCCATGAGCATGTCGCGGATTTCGGCGTTGAGCTGGGAGGCGTCTGGCATGTGTTGTTCTTCTGTCTTGGACGGTGGATCGTTGGCTGGCGTCTTTCAAGCGCAGTTTTTGTCGCCAGTGCTGGCCTCTTCGCGGGCAAGCCCGCTCCCACAGGGATCGTGCAGACCCCTATCAATTGTGTGATCGACTCGGCCCATGTGGGAGCGGGCTTGCCCGCGAAGAGGCCAGCACTGGCGAGGCAAAGCCCGCGGACAAATCCACCCTAAGACAACAAAAAAACCGATTTACACCACGCCCAGCTCATTGAAGACGAACGCATACTCCAACGCCACGTCCTTGAGGCCTTGGTACCGGCCGCTCATGCCGCCGTGACCCGCGCCCATCTCGGTCTTGAGTAGCAGCAGGTTGTCGTCGGTCTTGCGCGTGCGCAGGCGCGCGACCCACTTGGCTGCTTCCCAGTACTGCACGCGGCTGTCGTTGTAACCGGCCACTACCAGCATGGCAGGGTAGGCCTGGGCCTTGACGTTCTCGTATGGCGCATAAGCCTTGATCCGTGCGTAAACCTCCGGCTCCTCGGGGTTGCCCCACTCGTCGTACTCGGTCACGGTCAGCGGCAGCTCGGGGTCGAGCATGGTGTTGAGCACGTCGACGAACGGCACTTCGGCAATCGCGCAACGGAAGAGATCCGGACGCTGGTTGAGTACCGCGCCAATCAGCAGGCCGCCGGCGCTGCCGCCGCTGATCGCCAGGCGTTCGCGGCCGGTGACGCCCTCGGCGATCAGGTGTTCGGCGCAGGCGATGAAGTCATCGAAGCTGTTCTGCTTGTGTTGCTGCTTGCCAGCCCGGTACCAGGCCTCGCCCAGCTCGCCGCCGCCACGCACATGGGCGATGGCGAAAGCCACGCCGCGTTCGAGCAAGCTCAGCCGGGCGTGGGAGAACCATGGATCGAGGCTTTCGCCATAGGCGCCATAGCCGTACAGATAGAGCGGCACTGTCTTGTCCAGATCCTCGCGGCGGCGGACCAGGCTGATCGGCACCTGCGTGCCATCCTTGGCGGTCGCCCACAGGCGCTGGCTGACATAGGCGTCGGCATCGAACGCGCCAAGCACTGGCGTCTCTTTGAGCACCTGCTGAGCACCGCTGGCCAGCTCCAGTTGGCGCACCTGGGCCGGGCGGTTGAGCGCTTCGTAACGCAGGCGAATGCGGCTGCTGGAAAACTCCAGGCTGTCTTGCACATACAGGCTGTAGGCCGCATCCGGCAGCTCCACGCGGTATGTCGGCAAACCTTGCGGGCGCACTTCGATGACCGGCAGGCCACCTTCGCGCAGGCTCAGTGCCAGCGCGCTGGCATTGAGGCTCAGGCCTTCGAGCATGATCGTCTCGCGGTGCGCCACCAGCACCTGCCACTGCGCGCGGCCCGGCACCTGCTCGGCAGGGGCGTGGAACAGGGCGAAGTTGATCCCGTCCTGGTTGCTGCGGATGAACCAGCGCCACTGGCCATCGAGCTGGCCGTGATCGGGGTAGTACTCGTGATTTTCCTCACGTGGCGCCAGGCAGGTGAAGTCGGCCTGTGGGGTGCTGGCGTCGAGCACCCAGGCCTCGCTGGTGGTCTTGCTGTTGAGCAGCAGGATCAGCTGGCGCTCGGAGCTGGCGCGGTAGCAGTGCAGGAAGAACCGTCCATCGGCTTCCTCGAACACGGTCTGCGCGTCAGCCTCGCCCAAGGTAAAGCGGCGCAGTCGCCAAGGGCGATGGGTGTCGTCCAGTTCGGCGAAGAACAGCGTCTGGCTGTCGTTGGCCCAGGTCATGCTGCCGTCGCAGTCTTCGAAGGGCAGGGTGGTGATGCTGCCGCTGGCCAGGTCCTTGACGTACAGGGTGTAGGTTTCTTCGCCGTTGGTGTCGAGGCTGTAGGCCAGCAGGCGGTGGTCGGGGCTGACATTGAACGCGCCCAGCGCCAGGAAGCCGCCAGCGGCCAGGGCGTTGGGGTCGAGCAGCAATTGTTCGCGGCTTTCATCGACCGTGTTGGAGTCGTCGGCCGGACGCGGGCAGCGGTAGTGGCGCGGGTATTCGTCGCCGGCGGTGGTGCGTGTGTAGTACAGCCAAGGGCCCCAGGGCGAGGGCAACGACAGGTCGGTTTCCTTGATGCGGCCCTTGATCTCTTCGAACAGTTGCTCGCGCAACGGCGCCTGGTCGGCCAGGCAGGTTTCCTGGTAGGCGTTTTCGGCGTGCAGGTAGGCCAGCACCTCGGGGGTGTCGCGCTCTTGCAGCCAGGCGTAGGGGTCGGCGCCTGTGGCCTGATGGGCTATTGGAGCTTTAGCGGCGGTAGCGGTGGCTGGCATGAATGATCTCTTGGTGTGCTGTTACGGGCTTTGCCGGCCCTATCGCCGGGCAAGCCCGCTCCCACGCTGGCAGTGTTCTATCAAACAGCACGTGGGAGCGGGCTTGCCCCGCGATAGGGGCGCCTAGGCCCAAATGTGTTTATCATAGGCGTCTCTTTGCCTGGCTTGCACGAACACCATGACCGAGAACGACTATACCCTCGCCTGGGGCCTCTATGCCGTGGCCGCCCTGGGCTGCCTGCTGGTGGGCTTCAAACTCACCGGCTGGATGTGGCGTTGGCTGCGCGAACCGCTGCGGGTGATCATCGCGGTGCTGCTGCTGACCCCAACGATCGTCGATCCGGTCAAGGAAAGCTTCGCCCCGGCCATCGCCATCAGTGCCTTGGATATCGCCTTCAAGGTCGGTAACAACGCTTGGCGCGCCGCCTCGGACCTGGCCATGTACGGCATGATCGCCTTTGCCCTGTATCTGCTCTTCGTGCTGATCCGCTGGCCGCTGGAAAAACGCGCCCGCGAGCGCCGCGAGCAGGCCGAAGCCGCCGCCCAGCGCCAGGTCAACGAAGATGACCAGGTGCTGGTCGAGGCGTCGGTTGCCGCCGATCGCAATGACCGTTATCGCAACGACCCGCCGCCAGCGGCCCCTGGCCGCGGCCGGGTCGAGCCCCGTCTGTAAAGGAAGCCGCGCATATGTGCGAACTGCTGGGCATGAGTGCCAACGTCCCCACTGACATTGTCTTCAGCTTCTCCGGGCTGATGCAGCGCGGCGGCCGCACCGGTCCGCACCGCGATGGCTGGGGCATCGGTTTCTATGAAGGGCGCGGCCTGCGTCTGTTCCAGGACCCGGCAGCGAGCAGCGAATCGGAAGTGGCCAAGCTGGTCCAGCGCTATCCGATCAAGAGCGAGGTGGTCATCGGCCATATTCGCCAGGCCAACGTCGGCAAGGTCTGCCTGTCCAATACCCACCCGTTCGTGCGCGAACTGTGGGGGCACAACTGGTGTTTCGCGCACAACGGCCAACTGGCTGATTTCAGCGGACAGAAAACCTTCTATCGGCCCGTTGGCGACACCGACAGCGAAGCGGCCTTCTGCGACCTGCTCAACCGCGTGCGTAGCGCCTTCCCGGAGCCGGTCAAGGTCGAGCAACTGTTGCCCGTGTTGGTCGAGGCCTGCGCCGAGTACCGTGGCAAGGGCGTGTTCAATGGCTTGCTGAGCAACGGCGACTGGCTGTTCTGCTTCTGTTCGACCAAGCTGGCGCACATTACCCGTCGCGCACCGTTTGGCCCGGCCAGGCTCAAGGATGTCGACATGATCGTCGACTTCCAGGCAGAAACCACTCCCAATGACGTGGTCACGGTGATTACCACCGAGGCCCTGACCGAAAACGAAACCTGGCACCGTTATGAGCCCGGCCAATGGGCGCTGTGGCGCCATGGCGAGTGCATCGCCCACGGGCAAAGCTAAGGACGCTGCATGTTCAGAAGTTACCTGCGGTTGCTGCTGTTCACCTTCGGCCTGTTGGCCGGTATTCAGGTCCCGGGCGTGGTCAAGGACTACAGCCAGCGGGTCGAGGCGCATGTACTGGAGTCGCGCGAGGCGCTGTCGGGCTTCCAGGAGACCGCCGAGCGCTTCTTCAAAGGCGATTTGCAGGCGCTGGTGCGCCACTATCGCAGCAGTGACGATCCAGTGTTTCTCAGCGACGCCAACAGCATCGAGAGCCTGCTGATCCGCAATCAGTTGCTCGAACGCGAGTGGCAGGCGTTGCAAGGGTCGTGGTTGAGCCGTAGCTGGCATGTGCTGGTGCAGGCCGATCCACAGCTGCGCGATGAAACCCTCAAAGGCTACAGCTACCAGATTCTGCTGGTGCCAGAGGCGATTGGCTGGGGCCTGGGGGCGGGGTTCTTGCTGGCCTTGGTGGTCGAGAGTGTGTTGCTGCTGGTCGGCTGGGTGATTCTTGGCGGGCGGCGCAAAGCGGTCAAGGAGAGCTGGCGCTAAGTTTGGCGGCGCCTTTGCCAGCTTTATCGCGGGGCAAGCCCGCTCCCACGCAGTGCAAGAAGACGCGTGGGAGCGGGCTTGCCCCGCGATGAGGCCGGCAAATCTACTTGGACAGATATTTCATCGCATCCTCCAACCCCTGCAAGGTCAGCGGATACATCTTGTCTTCGACCAGGTCGCGGATCAGGTGGGTCGAAGCGGTGTAGTCCCAGGTCTGCTTGGGGTACGGGTTGATCCAGACGATCTTCTTGAATTTCTCCTTGAAGCGCTGCATCCACACATAGCCGGCTTCCTCGTTCCAGTGTTCGACACTGCCGCCAGGCTGGGTGATCTCGTAAGGCGCCATGGCCGCATCGCCAACGAACACCACCTTGTAGTCATCGCCGTACTTGTGCAGCAGGTCGAAGGTGGCAAAACGCTCTGACGTGCGGCGCAGGTTGTTTTTCCACACCGACTCGTACACGCAGTTGTGGAAGTAGTAGTACTCCAGGTGCTTGAACTCGGTCTTGCAGGCCGAGAACAGCTCTTCGCAAACCCGCACATGGGCGTCCATCGAGCCGCCGATGTCGAACAGCAGCAGCAACTTCACCGTGTTGCGCCGCTCTGGGCGCATCTGGATGTTCAGCAGCCCGGCATCGCGGGCGGTGTGGTCGATGGTGCCATCGATGTCCAGCTCTTCAGCCGCACCTTGGCGGGCGAACTTGCGCAGCCGGCGCAGGGCCAGCTTGATGTTGCGCGTGCCCAGTTCGACCTGATCGTCGAGGTTCTTGTACTCGCGCTGGTCCCAGACCTTGACCGCCTTGCCCTGGCGTTTGCCGGCCTCGCCGACCCGGATGCCTTCAGGGTTGAAGCCACCTGAGCCAAACGGGCTGGTGCCGCCGGTGCCGATCCACTTGTTGCCGCCGGCGTGGCGTTCTTTCTGCTCTTCGAGGCGTTTCTTGAACTCCTCTATCAGCTTGTCCAGGCCACCGAGCGTTTGGATCTGCGCGCGCTCCTCATCGCTGAGCGAACGCTCGAACTCCTTGCGCAGCCAGTCTTCGGGGATCAGCGCTTCCAGGTGTCGGTCGAGGTTCTCCAGGCCCTTGAAGTAGGCGCCGAAGGCCCGGTCGAACTTGTCGAAGTGCCGCTCGTCCTTGACCAGAATCGCTCGGGCGAGGTAGTAGAACTCGTCCATGTCGGCGAACACCACTCGCTGCTGCAGGGCCGCGAGCAGGTCGAGCAGTTCGCGCACCGAGACCGGCACCTTGGCCGCGCGCATTTCGTTGAACAGGTTGAGCAGCATGACCGGCTCCTGTCAGCGATTGCCGCGTCGGCTCATGAACGCCAGGCGCTCGAGCAGTTGCACGTCCTGCTCGTTCTTGACCAGGGCGCCGGCCAGCGGCGGGATGGCCTTGGTCGGATCGCGCTCGCGCAACACCGCTTCGCCGATATTGTCGGCCATCAGCAGCTTGAGCCAGTCGACCAGCTCGGAGGTGGAGGGCTTCTTCTTCAGGCCCGGCACCTTGCGCACATCGAAGAACACATCCAGCGCCTCGCTGACCAGCGACTGCTTGATGTTCGGGTAGTGCACATCGACGATCTTCTGCAGGGTATCGCGGTCGGGGAAGGCGATGTAGTGGAAGAAGCAGCGGCGCAGGAACGCGTCGGGCAGCTCTTTTTCGTTGTTCGAGGTAATGATGATGATCGGCCGCTGCTTGGCCTTGATGGTCTCGTCGATTTCGTAGACGTAGAACTCCATCTTGTCGAGCTCTTGCAGCAGATCGTTGGGGAACTCGATGTCGGCCTTGTCGATCTCGTCGATCAGCAGGATCACCCGCTCTTCAGACTCGAACGCCTCCCACAGCTTGCCCTTCTTCAGGTAGTTGCGCACATCGTGGACCTTGTCCACGCCCAGCTGCGAGTCGCGCAGACGGCTCACTGCGTCGTACTCGTAGAGGCCCTGGTGGGCCTTGGTGGTCGACTTGATGTGCCAGGTGATCAGCTTGGCGCCGAAGGATGCCGCCAGTTGCTCGGCGAGCATGGTCTTGCCGGTGCCCGGCTCGCCTTTGACCAGCAGTGGGCGTTCCAGGGTAACCGCCGCGTTGACCGCCAGTTTCAGGTCGTCTGTGGCGACGTAGTCGCGGGTGCCTTCGAACTTCATCAACCTATCCTCTGTGCGGGTGTCAGTGGCGGCCTCATCGCGGGGCAAGCCCGCTCCCACGCATTCTGTGTGTAGCGCGGCGTGGGAGCGGGCGTGCCCTGCGATAGGGGCGGCCCAGACAACATTGTCTATGTGTGTCAGCGACTATACCCCGGCCCTAGGCACGTGCAAACGCAGACCGGGTATTCAGTCCCTGAATGGCCCGTCACGCAGGCTCAGTCGGAATCAGGCGCAGGTTGCTCATATCGTGCATTGAACGCCTGCACGAAACCGTTACGCAGAATCTGCAAAAAGGCCTCAAACCCGCTGATGTCCTGCTGATGGACACTGCCGCTGAGTTCCACGCGGGTGGCGAACTGGTTTTTCGGCTGGTTTTTCAGCACGGTTTCCGAGGCGCCGACCAGCGCCTCCCAGATCGAACGGAAGAAACCCTTGTCCTTGTTCTCGACATCCTGCTGCCAATTGAACACATCCACATCGCGCAGCAGCGGCTTGATATAGCCATTGAGCCGACCCTTCTCGGCCTGGGCCTCGATCACCACATCGCCGTGGCCGGCGTTGAAGTCGAACTTGCCATAGGCGCTGGCGAAATCGTTGAGTCGGCGCAGCTGGATGCCCGTAGCACGCAGGCGGAACTCAAAGTCGTCGAAGTCGCTGAACGGATCGAAGGTCGCCCGGCTTTGCACCTTGGCGTCACCAAGCAATAGCGCAGAACCTTCGAAGCTGGCATCACGCCGACCTTTGTCGTCGCGCACATTGGTCAGGTTGCGGATACTCGCTTGCAATCGAGTGGCCTTGAGCTCGACGGGCGGCTTGGAGTTGTAATTGCGAAAGGTCAGCGTGCCATTGTCGATGCGCACTTCATTGAGGGTGATCGGCAGCAGCTTTTCCAGCTGCTGACGCCAGTCGGTGCCACGACCGGTCTGCGAATTCTGCTTGTTGCCGCCGTCGACGAAGTTCAGCTCTGGGCGGACGAACACCACTTCGGCCACCACGGCCCGGTCGTACCACAACGCGTGCCAACTCACCGACAGGTCGATCAACGGCGCATCGACAAACGGCACTGGCACTTTGCCGGTGGTCTTGACGATCTTCAGCCCATTGATCTGGTAGGCCCCTCGCCACCAGGCCAGGTCGACATCGGTGATCTGGCCACGGTACTCGCCCATGTCGGCGAGCTTGTCGTTGAGGTAGTCGCGCACCAGGTAGGGCAGCGCCAGGTGCAGCGCCACCAGCAGCACGACCAGGCTGGCCAGGCCGACCAGCGGCCAGCGATAACGCGCTTTCATCGAAGGCTCTCCAATCGAGGATGTCCGGTTGACCGCAGGCCCGTCGCGGGAGTTCGAACGGGCTTTACGCTCCCGCCGGGCAGGCTTACCCTTGAAGCTTTCCCCGCTCGGTTAAGGACCCTGCCATGAGCCGTATCTACGCAGACAACGCCCATTCCATCGGCAACACGCCGCTGGTGCAGATCAACCGTATCGCCCCGCGCGGGGTGACCATCCTGGCCAAGATCGAAGGGCGCAACCCTGGCTACTCGGTCAAGTGCCGGATCGGCGCCAACATGGTCTGGGACGCCGAAACCAGCGGCAAGCTCAAGCCGGGCATGACCATTGTCGAGCCGACCTCGGGCAACACTGGTATCGGCCTGGCCTTCGTCGCCGCCGCCCGCGGCTACAAGCTGCTGCTGACCATGCCCGCCTCGATGAGCCTGGAACGGCGCAAGGTGCTCAAGGCTTTGGGCGCCGAGCTGGTGCTGACCGAGCCTGCCAAAGGCATGAAGGGCGCGATCGAGAAGGCCAACGAAATCGTCGCCTCCGACCCTGCCAAGTACTACCAGCCGGGCCAGTTCGACAACCCGGCCAACCCGGCGATCCACGAAAAGACCACCGGCCCGGAGATCTGGAACGACACCGATGGCGCGGTCGACGTGTTGGTCGCAGGCGTCGGCACCGGCGGCACCATCACCGGCGTGTCGCGCTATATCAAGAACACCCAAGGCAAGCCGATCCTGTCGGTTGCCGTCGAGCCTATCGCCTCGCCGCTGATCAGCCAGACCCTGGCCGGCGAAGAGCTCAAGCCCAGCCCGCACAAGATCCAGGGCATCGGCGCAGGCTTCGTGCCGAAGAACCTTGACCTGTCGCTGGTCGACCAGGTTGAGACGGTCAGCGACGAAGAGTCCAAGGCCATGGCGCTGCGCCTGATGCAGGAAGAGGGCATCCTCTGCGGGATTTCCTGCGGCGCGGCGATGGCCGCGGCGGTGCGCCTGGCCGAGAAGCCGGAGATGCAGGGCAAGACCATCGTGGTGATCCTGCCTGATTCGGGTGAGCGCTACTTGTCGAGCATGCTCTTCGCCGATCTGTTCACCGAGCAGGAAAACCAGCAGTAAGCCTTCAGTCAGTGCCAGCCTCTTCGCGGGCAAGCCCGCTCCTACACGTACCGCGCAGTTCGGTAGGAGCTGGCTTGCCTGCGATGGGCTGCATAGCAGTCGCCAATGAGCGATTGCCTGACCCGGCGCAATAGCCAGCCACGGCCTTTATTACAAAATCTTCAACATTGCTATCCGACCCAAGTTGTTTTTACCCGCGTCGGATGGGTTTATGATGTCCGGCTATCTGGAAGCGATGGCCTGATTTCCTATTCCAAGGAGTGTTGCATGACCTTTTCCTTTGTCGCCAAGGCGGGTGTTCTGCTGGTGTTCTTCGGCAGCGTGCTGTTCGTGCACCTGCGCGGCAAGGCCCGGCTGCCGGTGCTACGCCAATTCGTCAACCATTCGGCGTTGTTCGCTCCCTACAACAGCCTGATGTACCTGTTCTCCGGCGTGCCGTCCAAACCCTACCTGGACCGTCAGCGCTTCCCTGAGCTCGATGTGCTCAAGGACAACTGGCAAGTGATCCGCGAAGAGGCCATGCGCCTGTTCGACGAGGGTTACATTCGCGCCGCCGAAAAAGACAACGACGCAGGCTTTGGCTCGTTCTTCAAGAAAGGCTGGAAGCGGTTTTACCTGAAGTGGTACGACAAACCGCTGCCTTCGGCGCAAGCCCTGTGCCCCAAGACCGTCGAGTTGGTCAGCAGCATTCCCAACGTCAAGGGCGCGATGTTCGCCCTGCTGCCCGGCGGCAGCCACCTCAATCCACACCGCGACCCGTTCGCCGGTTCGCTGCGCTACCACCTGGGCTTGTCCACGCCTAACTCGGACAACTGCCGCATCTACGTCGACGGCCAGCCGTATGCCTGGCGCGACGGTGAAGACGTGATGTTCGACGAGACCTTCGTGCACTGGGTGAAGAACGAAACCGAGGTGACTCGGGTGATCCTGTTCTGCGACGTCGAGCGCCCGCTCAACAGCCCGCTGATGACCCGCATCAACCGTAAGGTCAGCGCCTTCCTCGGCCGCGCCACCGCGCCGCAGAACACCGATGACGAGCGGGTTGGCGGCATCAACCAGGCGTACGCCTGGAGCAAGCGCTTCAGCAACAAGATCAGCACCCGGGTCAAGCAGTTCAAACGCGCCAATCCCAAGGCTTATCGAGTACTGCGGCCGGTGTTGGCAGTGGTGGTCGCTTACCTGCTGTATCGCTGGTTGTTCTGAGCCCAGCATCGCCGGGCCAAGCCCTGTGGGAGATTCTATGGTTATGGGCAAGCCAATTTCATAGCTCTGGTGATGTATTCGCCCTGATTTTTCATCAGGGCGAAAGCCACGCGGGCAAGCTTTCGAGCCAAGATGACCAAGGCTTGG
>NZ_JBCPSP010000047.1:0-35570 GCF_051129895.1 Pseudomonas sp. Je.1.5.c | reverse complement strand
GCTTTGGTGGAAGGGGTGGGGCGATGTCTCCCACGGTCTGTACTGCTGCGAACAGTCAGAATCGGGCATTTAGTCCCACCACCCCTTCAAGTCTAACCATACAAGCGGGCTTGCCCGCGAAGAGGCCGGCACAACTACAGCCAACCCTTGCCACATCCAGAAACCATCTAGCCCAACAGACACCCCGCTATCTCGAGACACCCGCAATACCTGTGGGAGCGGGCTTGCCCGCGAAGAGGCCGGCACAACCACAGCCAACCCTTGCCACATCCAGAAACCATCAAGCCCAACAGACACCCCGCTATCTCGAGACACCCGCAATACCTGTGGGAGCGGGCTTGCCCGCGAAGAGGCCGGCACAGCCACAGCCAACCCTTGCCACATCCAGAAACCAACAACCACCCGCGACCTGCATTCGAGCCGCTACTTTCCAGAAGGTATTCACTTTCAAGGAAGATCCAAATGTCCCTCGCCGAGTCCTACCTACTTCGCCGTGGTCGCTTTTCCGAGCCAGGCAGACGCTATCTGTTGACCACCGTCACCTCCCAGCGCAATCCGCTTTTTCGTGACTTTCACAGAGCTCGGCTGGTGGTCCAGCAAATTCGCCAGGCCGATCTTGAGCATGCCTGCCAGTCTCTAGCCTGGGTGGTTATGCCGGACCATGTGCACTGGTTGTTCGAATTGAAGGCAGTGACGCTGGGCACACTGATGCGCAGGTTCAAGTCACGCTCAGCTATGGCCTTGCGCAAGACGGGTATTGCGTGCCAACCGATATGGCAGCCTGGGTATCAGGACCGTGCGCTGCGCAAGGAGGAAAGCGTGCGCGCCGTGGCCGAATACATTGCACATAATCCTGTACGTGCCGAGCTGGTCGACCACATTGGTGATTATCCGCATTGGGACAGTGCTTGGCTGTGAAGTGGCGGTGCGGCTTTCGCGGGCAAGCCCGCTCCCACAGGGTCCAATATCACTGATGAAAATGAATGGTGTCAGGCTTAGACAAGGTCCAGCACAACTGATGAGAAATGAGTGGTGTCAGGCTGGGGTAAGGTCCAGCACAACTGATGAGCATCATCACTTTTGACGTTGCGCCGGAGCAAAGAACGCCGAACCGCCGCTTAGGGCCGCAGTGCGGCCCTAAGCGGGTGGGTCAAGCCGACGCGGCAGCCGGAGACGGGCGCTTGACCTGTGGCTGCGAGAAGTTCGCCGCAGCGCCTTCCTCGATAGCCTGCTGGATCGCCTTGCGACGATGCTCTTCAGCGCGGCGGCTGAAGTACCAGACCATGAAGGTCACCAGCGACACCGACAGCAGAATCAAGCTGGCCACGGCGTTGATCTCAGGCTTCACGCCCAGACGCACCGCCGAGAACACTTCCATCGGCAAGGTGGTCGAACCTGGCCCCGAGACGAAGCTGGCCAACACCAGGTCGTCCAGCGACAGGGCGAACGACATCATGCCGCCCGCCGCCAGCGATGGCGCGATCATCGGGATGGTAATCAGGAAGAACACCTTCCACGGCTTGGCACCCAGGTCCATTGCCGCTTCTTCGATCGACAGGTCCAGCTCGCGCAAGCGCGCCGACACCACCACCGCCACATACGCCGCACAGAACGTAGTGTGGGCAATCCAGATGGTGACGATGCCGCGCTCCTGCGGCCAGCCGATCATCTGCGCCATGGCCACGAACAGCAGCAACAGCGACAGACCGGTGATCACCTCAGGCATGACCAGCGGTGCGGTCACCAAACCACCGAACAGCGTGCGGCCCTTGAAGCGGGTCACGCGGGTCAGCACGAAGGCCGCCAGGGTGCCCAGCGCCACAGCGGCGATCGCCGTGTAGCAGGCGATCTCCAGCGAGCGCATCACCGAGCCCATCAGCTGCGAGTTGTCGAGCAGGCCGACGTACCACTTGATCGACCAGCCGCCCCACACCGTTACCAGCTTGGAGGCGTTGAACGAGTAGATCACCAGGATCAGCATCGGCAGGTAGATGAACAGCAAGCCGAGCACCAGCATCAGCTTGGAGAAACTGAAGCGCTTCATGCCCTGCCCTCCATCTCTTTGGCCTGGCTGCGGTTGAACAGCAGGATGGGCACGATCAGGATCGCCAGCATCACTACCGCCAGCGCGGACGCTACCGGCCAGTCACGGTTGTTGAAGAATTCCTGCCACAGCACTTTACCGATCATCAGGGTTTCCGGGCCGCCGAGCAGCTCAGGAATGACGAACTCGCCCACCACCGGGATGAACACCAGCATGCAGCCGGCAATGATGCCGTTTTTCGACAGCGGCACGGTGATCTTCCAGAAGCTGTTGAAGGTGCTCGAACCCAGGTCAGAGGCGGCTTCCAACAGGCTCTGGTCATGTTTGACCAGGTTGGCGTAGAGCGGCAGGATCATGAACGGCAGATACGAATAGACCACGCCGATGTACACCGCCAGGTTGGTGTTGAGGATCTGCAGCGGCTGGTCGATCAGGCCGATCCACAACAGGAAGCTGTTGAGCAGCCCGTTGTTGCTGAGAATGCCCATCCAGGCATATACGCGGATCAGGATCGCGGTCCAGGTCGGCATCATGATCAGCAGCAACAGCACGGTCTGGCTTTCTTTGCGCGCGTTGGCAATGGCGTAGGCCATCGGGTAGCCGATCAACAGGCACAACAGGGTGCTGAAGAAGGCCATCTTCAACGAGCCCAGGTAGGCCGAGATGTACAGCTCATCCTCGGTCAACAGGCCATAGTTGGCCAGGTTGAGGACCAGCTGGACCTTGTCTTCGACGTAGCTGTAGATCTCGGTGTACGGCGGGATGGCCACGTCGGCTTCGGCGAAGCTGATCTTCAGGACGATGAAGAACGGCAGCATGAAGAACAGGAACAGCCAGATGAACGGCACGCCGATCACCAGGTGCCGTCCCTCCGGGACCAGGCGCTGGAAGGCTCGCTTGAGCTTGCGGATTTTCATGAGCGCAGTACCACGCCGCTGTCATCTTCCCACCACACGTACACTTCATCGCCCCAGGTTGGGCGGGTGCCCTGGCGCTCGGCATTGGCCACGAACGACTGCACGACCTTGCCGCTCGGCAGCTCGACGTAGAACACCGAGTGACCACCCAGGTAGGCGATGTCGTGCACCTTGCCGCGCGACCAGTTGTGCTCGCAGGTCGGCTGTTGGGTGGTGACCAGCATCTTCTCCGGACGCAGTGCGTAGAGGATGTGCTTGTCCTCGACCGAGGTGGTCACGCCGTGGCCGACGTAGATCTTGCGCTCAAGCTCAGGGCTGGCGATCACCGCGTGGCCTTCGGCGTCGTCGACCACTTCACCTTCGAACAGGTTGACGTTGCCGATGAACTCGCAGACCAGGCGGCTGGTCGGGGTCTCGTAGATGTCGATCGGCGAGCCGATCTGGGCAATCCACCCCAGGTGCATGATGGCGATGCGCTGGGCCATGGTCATGGCCTCTTCCTGGTCGTGGGTCACCATCACGCAGGTTACACCCACGCGCTCGATGATCTCGACCAGCTCCAGCTGCATCTGCGAGCGCAGCTTCTTGTCCAGCGCGCCCATCGGCTCGTCGAGCAGCAGCAGCTTGGGGCGCTTGGCCAGCGAGCGAGCCAGGGCTACCCGCTGACGCTGGCCACCGGAAAGCTGGTGCGGCTTGCGCTTGGCGTACTGGGTCATGTGGACCAGCTTGAGCATCTCGGCCACACGGGCTTCGATCTCGGCCTTGGGCATCTTGTCCTGCTGCAGGCCGAAGGCGATGTTCTGCGCCACGGTCATGTGCGGGAACAGCGCGTAAGACTGGAACATCATGTTGATCGGCCGCTCGTAGGGCGGCATGTCGGTGATGTCGACGCCATCGAGGAAGATCCGCCCTTCGGTCGGACGCTCGAAGCCTGCCAGCATCCGCAGCAAGGTCGACTTACCGGAGCCGGAGCCACCGAGCAGAGCGAAGATCTCGCCTTTGCGGATTTCCAGGGACACATCGTCCACGGCAATTGTTTCGTCGAATTTCTTCGTGACCCGGTCGATCTTGACCAGCACCTGCTTGGGTTGCTGGCCACCCTCGAGGGCTTTCTTATAGGCACCGGAGGCAACTGCCATGAGTGAAACTCCCAACAAGATTTTTAAGCCCGCCCTTGGCGTGGCGGGTCTGGATGATTATTTGCCCGACTTGACCTTGGTCCAGCTGCGGGTCATCAAACGTTGCACCTTGGGCGGCAACTCACTGTTGACGAACATCTTGTCCAGCACTTCCTGCGGTGGGTAAACCGCGGCGTCAGTCCTCACGGCCTGGTCCATCAGGTCGCCAGCCTTGGGGTTCGGGTTGGCGTAACCGACGTAATCACTGACCTGGGCGATAACCTCAGGTTTCAGCAAATAGTTGATGAAGGCGTGCGCCTCTTTGAGGTTCTTGGCGTCCTTCGGAATCGCCAGGACATCGAACCAGAGGTTGCCGCCTTCCTTGGGAATCGCGTAGGCCAGGTTAACGCCCTTCTTGGCTTCTTCAGCACGGGCCTTGGCCTGGAAGATATCGCCGGAGAAACCGGCAGCGACGCAGATGTCGCCATTGGCTAGATCGGTGATGTACTTCGAGGAATGGAAGTAGGTCACGTAGGGACGCACGGCCAGCAGCTTCTGCTCGGCCTTTGCATAGTCCTTGGCATTGGTGCTGTTCGGGTCCAGGCCCATGTAGTTGAGCACCGCCGGCAGCATTTCGTCCGCCGAGTCGAGGAAGGCCACGCCGCAGGTGGAGAGCTTTTTCATATTCTCCGGCTCGAACAGCACCGCCCACGAATCAATGGTGTCTACGCCCAGCACCGCCTTGACCTTGTCGACGTTGTAGCCGATGCCATTGGTGCCCCACAGATAAGGCACGGCGTACTGGTTGCCCGGATCGTTCTTTTCCAGACGCTTCATCAGCGCAGGATCCAGGTTGGAATAATTGGGCAGCAGATTCTTGTCGAGCTTCTGGAACGCGCCCGCCTTGATCTGCTTGCCGAGGAAATGGTTGGACGGCACCACCACGTCATAACCGGTACGACCGGCCAGCAGCTTGCCTTCCAGGGTCTCGTTGGAATCGAAGACGTCTTGTACCGGTTTGATCCCGGTTTCTTTCTCGAAATCGGCGAGGGTGGTCGGCCCGATATAGTCCGACCAGTTATAGAAATGCACCGTTGGCGCCGCTTGGACGCTGCATGCCAGCGTCAGGCCCGCTCCAGCCATCAAGGCTTTGCGAAATACAGAAATAGACAAGTGGATGCTCCTCACAATCAGTGCATTCAGTGACGGTGTGCCGTAGTAGTAAGCCGCGCCGTACACGCGAAACCGGCGCGCAACTTACCGTTGCAGACTCGATGCCGCAAACTTATTTGCCTTACAGCCGCCCTGAGCCGGGGAACCCCGGCGCAGAGGGCTTGAGCACAGGCTTACTTGCCCGACTTGATCTTGGTCCAGCTACGGGTGATCAGGCGCTGGGTTGCAGCTTCTGGAGCGGCAATGGCGTACAGCTGCTTTTTCACGTCGGCTGGTGGATAGATGCTGGGGTCGCTGGTGATGTCTTTGTCGACGAACTGGGTCGCGGCCTTGTTGCCGTTCGGGAAGCGCACGGCATTGGTGATCTCGGCCATGACTTCAGGCTGCAACAGGAAGTCCATGAACTTGTAGGCGGCTTCCTTATGCTCGGCATCCTTGGGAATGGCGACCATGTCATAGAAGGTGCCGGCACCTTCTTTAGGAATGATGTAGTCCAGCTTGACCTTGTCACCGGCCTCGTGGGCGCGGGCCTTGGACTGCTCCAGGTCACCCGAGTAGCCGACCGCTACGCAGATGTTGCCGTTGGCCAGGTCGCCGATGTACTTGGACGAGTGGAAATAGGTGATCGAAGGACGGATGCTCAGGAACAGGTCTTCAGCAGCCTTCAAGTCTTCCTTGTTCATGCTGTTGCTCGGCTTGCCCAGGTAGTGCAGCGCAGCCGGGAGCATTTCGGTCGGCGCATCCAGGAAGCTCACGCCGCAGCTCTTGAGCTTGGCGATGTTCTCTGGCTTGAACACGGCGTCCCACGAGTCGATCTTGTCCACGCCCAGCGCGGCCTTGACCTTCTCTGGGTTGTAGCCAATGCCGATCGAGCCCCACATGTAGGGGAAGGCGTATTTGTTGCCCGGGTCGCTGGCGTCACCGACGGCCTTGAGCAGGTCTTCGTCGAGGTTCTTCCAGTTCGGCAGCTTGGAACGGTCCAGTTCTTCGTAGACGCCAGCCTTGATCTGCTTGGCCAGGAAGTTGTTGGACGGCACGACCACGTCGTAGCCCGACTTGCCCGCCAGCAGCTTGGCTTCGAGGGTCTCGTTGCTGTCGAAGACGTCGTACTTGACCTTGATACCAGACTGTTTCTCGAACTTGGCGATGGTGTCCGGCGCGATGTAGTCCGACCAGTTGTAGACGTTCAACACCTTGTCTTCAGCCTGAACAGCAGTGGCCATGGCACCCATCAGGGCTGCGGCCAGCAACGTCTTGCCCATTTTCTTCATGCGTCATGCTCCAGATTTTTTTAATTAGCCATCCGTTCAGCTGCCAGGTCCCGCAGTACACGCGTTGGGCGACTGAAACAGTCGCTAGTCTGGCAAGTTACAAGGCGCTGTTTCAAGGAAAGCAGGGCCTTGTAACCGCTTAATGTCACAACGCTAGCGTAGCAGGTGGTCATTTCACCGCTTGAAGGGTCAAGTCCAGGCATTTACGTGCCTTTTCCACCAGCTCGTCGATCTCGGCATGGCTGATCACCAGCGGCGGCGCAATGATCATGGTGTCGCCTACCGCGCGCATCACCAGGCCGTTCTCGAAGCAGAAGTTTCGGCAGATCATGCCCACGCCCTTGCCCTCGTAACGGCTGCGAGTCGCCTTGTCCTTGACCAGCTCGATCGCGCCGAGCAGGCCCAGGCCGCGCACTTCGCCCACCAGTGGGTGGTCCTGTAGCTCACGCAGACGTTTCTGCAAATACGGTGCCGCTTCTGTCTTGGCTTTCTCGACGATTTTCTCGTCACGTAGAATGCGCAGGTTTTCCAGGCCTACCGCCGCCGCCACCGGGTGGCCGGAATAGGTGAAGCCGTGGTTGAAATCGCCGCCTTCGCTGAGCACCTTGGCCACAGTGTCACGCACGATCACACCGCCCATGGGGATGTAACCGGAGGTCAGGCCCTTGGCGATGGTCATCAGGTCGGGCTTGAGGTCGTAGTAATCGGAGCCGAACCACTCGCCGGTACGGCCGAAGCCGCAGATCACTTCGTCAGCGACGAACAGGATGTCGTACTTGGCGAGGATCTCTTTCACCTTCGGCCAGTAGGTTTGTGGCGGAATGATCACCCCGCCAGCGCCCTGGATCGGCTCGGCAATGAAGGCGGCGACGTTGTCTTCGCCGACCTCGAGAATCTTTTTCTCCAACTGCTCGGCAGCCCACACGCCGAAATCGTCCGGGCTCATCTCGCCGCCTTCACCGAACCAGTACGGCTGCGGGATATGCACGATGCCCGGGATCGGCAAGCCGCCCTGCTCATGCATGCCGCTCATGCCGCCAAGGCTTGCGCCAGCAACGGTGGAGCCGTGGTAGCCGTTGATGCGGCCGATGATGGTCTGCTTGTGCGGCTTGCCCTTGAGTGCCCAGTAATGGCGGACCATGCGTAGCACGGTGTCATTGCCTTCGGAGCCGGAGCCGGTGAAGAACACATGGGTCATGCCCTTGGGGGCCACGTCGGTGATCGCCTTGGCCAGCTCCAGCGCGGGCGGGTGGGCGGTCTGGAAGAACAGGTTGTAGTACGGCAGCTCGCGCATCTGCTTCTCGGCCGCTTGCACCAGTTCTTCTCGGCCATAACCGACCGCCACGCACCACAGCCCAGCCATGCCGTCGAGGATCTTGTGCCCCTCGCTGTCCCACAAATGCACGCCCTGGGCCTTGGTGATGATGCGCGGACCTTTCTCTTTCAGCTGCTTGTAGTCGCTGAAAGGTGCCAGGTGGTGCTCACTGCTCAGGGTTTGCCAATCACGGGTTTGCGGGTTGTTGACGCTCATGTGCTTCTCCGTTTTGCGACAGCCGCGCTCCTGCGGCCCCAGGGTTGATCAGACGGCAAACAGCAGGAACTCACGTTCCCAGGAGCTGATTACCCGTTTGAAATTTTCATGCTCGGCGCGCTTGGTCGCGACGTAGCCGGTAATGAATTTCTTGCCCAGGTATTTCTCCAGGTCCTGGCAGTTCTCCATTCGCTCAAGGGCATCTTCGAGGGTCAGCGGCAGGCGCAGGTTGCGCCGCTCGTAACCCCGGCCCTGGACCGGCGCGCTCGGGTTGATGCCTTCGACCATGCCGATGTAGCCGCACAGCAGGCTGGCGGCAATCGCCAGGTAGGGGTTGGCATCGGCGCCCGGCAGGCGGTTTTCCACCCGGCGATTCTGCGGACCGGCATCGGGCACGCGCAGCCCCACAGTGCGGTTCTCTTCGCCCCACTCGACGTTGACCGGTGCCGAGGTGTCGGGCAGGAAGCGGCGGAACGAGTTGACGTTGGGGGCGAACAGCGGCAGCACGTAGGGGATGAACTTCTGCAGGCCGCCAATGTGGTTGAGGAACAGCTCACTCATGCTGCCATCTTCATTGGAGAAGATATTCTTGCCGGTGTGCGCATCGACCACGCTCTGGTGCAGGTGCATGGCGCTGCCGGGCTCGCCGGTCATGGGCTTGGCCATGAAGGTGGCGGCGACGTTGTGCTTGAGCGCGGCCTCGCGCATGGTGCGCTTGAACACCAGGATCTGGTCAGCCAGGTGCAGGGCGTTACCGTGACGGAAGTTGATCTCCATCTGCGCCGTGCCGTCTTCGTGGATCAACGTGTCGAGGTCCAGCTGCTGCAGTTCGCACCAGTCGTAGACGTCTTCGAACAGCGGGTCGAATTCGTTGGCAGCCTCGATCGAGAACGACTGGCGGCCGGTTTCCGGGCGGCCCGAACGGCCGACTGGCGGTTGCAGCGGGAAGTCCGGGTCTTCGCTGCGCTTGGTCAGGTAGAACTCCATCTCTGGTGCGACAATCGGCTGCCAGCCCTTGTCAGCGTAGAGCTTGAGCACTTTCTTCAATACGTTGCGCGGCGACAGCTCGACCGGATTGCCCTTCTTGTCGTAGGTGTCGTGGATCACCTGGGCGGTCGGTTCGATGGCCCATGGCACGAGAAACACCGCGTTCTCGTCGGGACGGCAGATCATGTCGATATCGGCAGGATCCAGCAGCTCGTAATAGATGTCATCGTCGACGTAGTCGCCGGTCACGGTCTGCAGCAATACGCTCTCGGGCAGGCGCATGCCTTTTTCGGCGATGAACTTGTTGGTCGGCGAGATCTTGCCGCGGGTGATGCCGGTCAGGTCACTGATCAGGCATTCCACTTCGGTGATCTTGTGCTCTTTCAACCAATCGGTGAGCTGGTCGAGGTTGTTACTCATAAATACCTCAGGAGGTAAGGTGGCCCGGCTGGAGTATGTCGGGCGCTACTGACGCCTGGCGTCGATCAAGGTGGACGCTGCTCGGCTGCAATGGCCGCAGCAGACCCACGCATTGATTCTGGATGCACTGCCGTGGCAAAGCAAAGCGGCGCGCGCAGGACGTCACTGCATACCCGCGCAAGGCGTGTATCCATGAAGCATTCGAAGGGCAGGAAAAACGAAAGGCGTGCAGTAAACTGCTACTTAAGGTGAATGGACCGTGCCGACCGTCAATTATTGCGGCCAGGGCATCGACGTCTACGGCGCTGTGCGCGAAGACCTTGCGGCGAGCGGAACGGGTACCTGAAAGCGCTGCGCAGGCAGCACGTGCAGGTCGCGGCAAGCGGACCATGTGACCCTCGTATTATTGTGTTTTGGGTTGAGGCCGAGCTTAGCCTTGTTCATTTTTTTACACAACATCTCCGTAAAAAATAAAACACGGCCCGCGTGAGATAACCCTTCCGAGGGAAAATAGCGGATAATGGCACGCCCCGATATGCAGCAAATCGGCCGTCGATGTGCCATTTCAGGGCATCATGGGGTTGGCTTGACTTCAGTAGGTCTTTCCGATTGACTGGGGTTGCAAGCCCCCCTTGATTGATATTTTTAACAACAAAGGTGTTGCATCATGTCGGTACCCCCGCGTGCCGTTCAGCTTAACGAAGCGAACGCGTTCCTTAAGGAACATCCTGAGGTTCTCTACGTTGACCTTCTGATTGCAGATATGAATGGTGTGGTGCGCGGCAAGCGCATTGAGCGCACCAGCCTCCACAAGGTTTACGAGAAAGGCATTAACCTGCCGGCCTCCCTTTTCGCCCTCGACATCAACGGCTCTACCGTTGAAAGCACGGGCCTGGGTCTGGACATCGGCGATGCGGACCGCATCTGCTATCCGATCCCTGACACGCTGTCCAACGAGCCCTGGCAAAAACGCCCGACCGCTCAGCTGCTGATGACCATGCACGAGATCGAAGGCGAGCCGTTCTTCGCCGATCCACGTGAAGTGCTGCGTCAGGTAGTGAGCAAGTTCGATGAATTGGGCCTGACCATCTGCGCCGCCTTCGAGCTGGAGTTCTACCTGATCGACCAGGAGAACGTGAATGGCCGCCCACAACCGCCGCGCTCGCCGATTTCCGGCAAACGCCCACAGTCGACCCAGGTTTACCTGATCGACGACCTCGACGAATACGCCGACTGCCTGCAGGACATCCTCGAAGGGGCCAAAGAGCAGGGGATTCCGGCCGACGCCATCGTCAAGGAAAGCGCCCCGGCGCAGTTCGAAGTCAACCTGCACCACGTCGCCGACCCGCTCAAGGCCTGTGACTACGCGGTGCTGCTCAAGCGCTTGATCAAGAACATCGCCTACGACCATGAAATGGACACCACCTTCATGGCCAAGCCCTACCCGGGCCAGGCAGGCAACGGCCTGCATGTACACATTTCCGTGCTGGACAAAGATGGCAACAACATCTTCACCAGCGAGGATCCCGAGCAGAACGCCGCGCTACGTCACGCTGTCGGCGGTGTGCTCGAGACCCTGCCCGCGTCGATGGCGTTCCTCTGCCCGAACGTCAACTCGTACCGCCGTTTCGGCGCTCAGTTCTACGTGCCCAACGCGCCGAGCTGGGGCCTGGACAACCGCACCGTGGCCCTACGCGTACCCACCGGCTCGCCGGACGCCGTGCGTCTTGAGCACCGTGTAGCCGGTGCCGACGCCAACCCGTACCTGATGATGGCGGCCGTGTTGGCAGGCGTGCACCATGGCCTGACCAACAAGATCGAGCCTGGCGCGCCAATCGAAGGCAACTCGTACGAGCAGCTGGAGCAAAGCCTGCCGAACAACCTGCGCGATGCGCTGCGCGAGTTGGACGACAGCGAGATCCTCAACAAGTACATCGATCCGAAGTACATCGACATCTTTGTCGCGTGCAAGGAGAGCGAGCTGGAGGAGTTCGAGCACTCGATCTCTGACCTCGAGTACAACTGGTATCTGCATACCGTGTAAATGAAAACGCCGTCTTCTCAGACGGCGTTTTTCGTAGTGCGCTTTGTGTCGTGTGTACTGGGGCTGCTGTGCAGCCCCAGTACAGGCAGCGCTGAGATAATGCCTAGCACTGCCCCCGCTTAGATCGACTTCTCGAAAATCTTCGAATTACGCTGGAAGTTGTACAGCGACGCCCGCGCCGCCGGCAGCCGTTCGACGCCGCTTGGCTCAAAGCCGCGCTCGCGGAACCAGTGCGCCGTGCGCGTAGTCAGCACGAAAAGGGTTTTCAACCGCAACGCCCGCGCCCGCGTCTCGATCCGCTCCAGCAAATCATCGCCGCGCCCGCCATGACGGTACTCCGGGTTCACCGCCAGACACGCCAGCTCCCCCGCTTCGGAATCAGCAATGGGATACAGCGCCGCACACGCGATGATCATGCCGTCGCGCTCGACCACGCTGAACTGCTCGATCTCACGCTCAAGCACCTCACGCGAGCGGCGCACCAGAATGCCCTGCTCTTCCAGCGGGCTGATCAGTTCCAGCAGGCCGCCGACATCCTCGATGGTCGCCTCACGGACAATCTCGAACTGCTCCTGGGCTACCAGGGTGCCGCCGCCGTCGCGGGTGAACAGCTCGGTGAGCAGCGCACCGTCATCGGCATAACTGACGATATGACTGCGCGCCACGCCGCCTTTGCAGGCCTCGGCGGCGGCATCGAGCAATTCACCCTGATAGTCAGTACCCAGGCGGAGCAGATGCGGCGCGACCTGCTGTGGCCGCAACTCACGCACCAGCCGGCCATTCTCATCGAGCAAGCCCGGCTCGGCGCCAAACAGCAGCAGCTTGTCCGCGCCCAGCTCGATCGCAGCGCGGGTGGCCACGTCTTCGCAGGCCAAGTTGAAAATCTCGCCGGTCGGCGAATAGCCCAATGGCGACAACAGCACAATGGAGCGCTCATCGAGTAAGCGGCTGATGCCTTTGCGGTCGATCCGCCGGACTTCACCGGTATGGTGATAATCCACCCCTTCCAACACGCCGATTGGGCGGGCGGTGACCAGGTTGCCGGAGGCCACGCGTAGGCGCGAGCCCTGCATCGGCGAAGCGGCCATGTCCATCGACAGACGCGCCTCGATGGCCACCCGCAGGGCGCCGACCGCATCGATCACGCAGTCCAGGGTGGCGGCATCGGTGATACGCATGCCGCGGTGATAGTGCGGGGTCAGGCCGCGGGCCGACAGACGGCTCTCGATCTGCGGACGCGAGCCATGGACCAGCACCAGGCGCACGCCAAGGCTGTGGAGCAGTACCAGGTCGTGGACGATGTTGCCGAAATTCGGGTGTTCGACGCCATCGCCAGGAAGCATGACCACGAAGGTGCAGTCGCGATGGGCATTGATGTACGGGGACGCATGGCGTAGCCAGTTGACGTATTCGGGCATGACAGAGCCTGTGGATAAGTGGACGGAGAACGGTCAAGGCGCACAACGTTCGAAAGTCATCGTCGGAACAGGCTTGCGGTCACGCGTACTCTCCTCTAGGCAGGAACGAATCAGGTCAATGGACGTTTAGCTCAGGCAATAGTGCCTGATCAGATCACGCAATAGACGCACGGTAGGCTCGATACGTGACATTTCCAGGTACTCGCCCGGCTGATGGGCACAGGCAATGTCGCCAGGGCCCAGCACAATGGTCTGGCAACCCAGCTGCTGCAGGTACGGCGCTTCGGTGCCAAAGGCCACCGCTTCGGCGCGATGGCCAGTCAGGCGCTCGGCCACTTGCACCAGTTCGGCGTCGGCCGCTTGCTCGAACGGCGGCACCTCCGGGAACAGCGGTTTGTAGTCGATACGCACATCGAGCTGCTCGGCTAGCGGCACCAGTTTCTCGCGGATGGCCGCGCGCAGTTGCTCTGGGTCCATGCCCGGCAGCGGGCGCAGGTCGAACTCCAGCGCGCACTGGCCACAAATGCGGTTGGGGTTGTCGCCGCCATGGATACAGCCGAAATTCAGGGTCGGTGTCGGCACGCTGAACTGCGGATTACGATAGGTCTGCTGCCATTGCTGGCGCAGGGCGATCATCTCGCCCATCACCGCGTGCATGGCTTCCATGGCACTGCGGCCCAGGCTTGGATCCGACGAATGGCCACTGCGGCCGAGAATCTCGATGCGCTCCATGAGGATGCCCTTGTGCATGCGGATCGGCTTGAGCCCGGTGGGCTCGCCGATCACCGCCGCGCGGCCAAGTGGCTGGCCCGCTTCGGCCAGGGCGCGCGCGCCGGACATGGAGCTTTCTTCGTCACAGGTCGCGAGGATCAGCAGCGGCTGTTTGAAGTCATGCTCCAGCAGCGGCAGCACCGCCTCGATGACCAGGGCAAAGAAACCCTTCATGTCGCAGCTGCCCAGGCCGACCCAGCGATCACCGACCTCGGTCAGCTTCAGCGGGTCGGTTTTCCACAGCTGGGCATCGTACGGCACAGTGTCGCTGTGGCCAGCCAGTACCAAGCCGCCAGGACCCGTGCCCCGGCTGGCCAGCAGGTTGAATTTGCCGGGGGTGACCTGCTGGATATCGCACTTGAAGCCCAGATCGCCCAGCCAGCCGGCCAACAGCTCGATGACCTGACGGTTGGATTGATCCAGCGCAGGCTGGGTACAACTGACCGAAGGCGCAGCGATCAGGGCGGCGAACTGGTCTTTCAGCGACGGCAACGGCATGCGCGTACTCCTCAAAAGCGTGGGTTCATCATAACCCTGCATGCCGCTGGCCGAGCAAGCACTGTCGGGGCCGCTGCGCGCCCAGTTATGTCGTGAACCATCCACCACCTCAAATGAACCCTTGTGGGTGTACTGCTGTAGACTGCACACCACGATGCCCCCTCCTTCGAGCCCGCGATGCACAAAGAAACCGAACTCAAACTCCGCGCCAGCCGCGAGACCCTCGCCGCCCTGCGCGAGCACCCTTTGCTGAAGAAGCGCAACAAGTCCGGCTGGCAGACCCGCGAACTGCTCAACCAGTACTTCGACACCCCCGCGCGTGAACTGTCCGCCGCCCGTGTCGCGCTGCGCCTGCGCCGTGATGGCGATGTCGTCATCCAGACCCTCAAGTGCCGCGGCCAGAGCGTCGCCGGGCTGTCCGAGCGCAATGAGTACGAGTGGCAGCTGGACAAAGCCAAGCTCGACCTGAAGAAACTCGACGCCAGCTGCTGGCCCGAGCAACTGGCCGAGCTCGACAAGAAAACCATCAAGCCACTGTTCACCACCGACTTCACCCGCGAGTTCGCCGAAATCTCCTGGGGCCGTGGCAAGGCCAAGGTCGTCATCGAGGCCGCGCTGGATCAGGGCTTCGTCATCGCCGGCAAGCGCAAGGAAGAAATCTGCGAGCTGGAGCTGGAGCTGCGTGAAGGCGCACCTGAAGCGCTGCTGGAACTGGCCGCCGAACTGTCCGCCACCCTGGCCCTGATGCCCTGCGACATCAGCAAGGCCGAGCGCGGCTACCGCCTGCTGGAGCCAGACAGCTACGAGCTGGGCCTGCCGGGCACCGAGCTGGATGCCGAAATGGCGGTGGACGACGCCTTTGCCGCGCTCGCCTGGCAACTGTTGGGCAGCAGCCAGCGTTTGGCCGAGCAGTATCGCCACAACGGCCATTGGAGCCTGCTCAAGGACTGGGTACGCTGCCTGGCAGAGCTGCGCGCCCTGGTCGGTAGCCTGGGCCAGGCGGCGCCGCGGCCAACCACCCGCGAGCTGCGCGCCAGCCTCGATGCACTGCTGGAAGACTGGCGCCCGCTGGTAATGGCCGGCAACGATGATGAAGACATTCGTCGCGCCGCCCCTGAGCAGTTCGCCGAAGAACTGGAAGACCCGCGCTGGGGCCAGTTCTCCCTGCAAACCTCGCGCTGGCTCACTGCCCGAGCCTGGACCGTCGAACGTAAAGGCCGTGGTGAACGCCAGGGCAAGGCGCAGCTGTCGAGCTGGCTGCAACACTTGCTCGGCGAAGAAGCCCGCGCCCTGAAGCTGCCACTGTATGTCCAGCGTCCGGAAGACCTGGCCGAGCAGCTACCGCGCATCGAGACCCTGCAAGCCTGGCTGCACCACGCCCGGCAAGTGCTGGACGTGCCTCAGCTGGACCGCCTCTACGGCGAGCTGAACAAGCTGCACCAGCTGGCTGAGCAGCCGCTGTCCGAGGACGACGAGCAGTCTCTGGCGCTGCAGGACGCGCGCATCGAGCAAGCCCGCGCAATCGAGCAGAACCGCGCTTGGAAGCACCTGCTCAAGTCGCCTTCAACGCGTTAACGGCAAGCTGGTCGTGGACTTGATCTCGGATAAGGCCACGATCGAATTGACCTCCTGGATCCCCGGTACATTCGACAGCTTTTCGAAGAAAAATCGTTCGTAAGCTTCAATGTCCGGGGTGACGATGCGCAGCAGGAAGTCCACTGAACCCATCAGCACGTAGCACTCCAACACCTCTGGAAATTCGCGGATCGCTTCGGTGAAGCCAGCGAAGTTCGAACGCCCGTGGGCGTTTAGCTTCACTTCGGCGAAGATTTGCGTGTTCAGGCCGACCTTCTTGCGGTCGAGCAGCGTGACCTGGCCACGAATAACCCCCTCCTCTTTCAATCGCTGAATCCGCCGCCAACACGGCGACTGCGAGAGGCCGACCCGCTCGGCGATCTGCGCGCTGGACAGCGACGCATCCTCTTGGAGCAGCTCAAGAATTCGCCGGTCGTAAGCATCCAGCTCGGCTTGCATTGATAATTCTCCGAATTGCCAAATCACGAATCATTCAATCTGCCAACATGGCAAATTGATCGAATCATAGCGAAAAAATGCCGCTGCAAGCGTGCCAGAATTCTCCCATCCTGGTGGAGAACAGCAATGAACGCACTCGAACGGCCCGACACCCTACCCCGCACCGACGCCTGGGCCGCCAGCGCCGCGCACAGCAATGTGCGCTATCAGCTGCAGGCTGAGGCCGAGCCAGACAGCCTGTGCCGGGTGCTGAACCTGTTTGCCTTGCAGTTTCTTACACCCACCAGCGTGCAGATGAGCCAGCAGGGGGATTGGCTGGATATCCAAATCGGCATTGGTGGCTTGAGCTGGCACCGCGCCGAGGTGATCGCGCAAAAGTTGCGTAACCTGGTGTGTGTGGCGGATGTGGAGCTGGTCAACCAACCGCAGCTTCACGAGCTGGCAGCCTGCTGATCAGCTCCAGGAGCTACTGCCTGCTGAACAGCTAGCCACTGGCGGCCTGCCGATCATCGTGGGAGTGGGCTTGCCCCGCGATAGGGCCGGCACTGCCTCGGTAAAATCCGGCAACTGTTCACCGAAACTGTGCAACCACCGCCCGACTAGCCTTTCCAGGACTCCTCTCCTCGGCAAGGACGCCGCCAGCATGCACACCGCCAACAACCACGACCTCGACCTGAACCGCCTGCTCGACACCCTGCTGGCCGAGCAACGCCTGCAACCCAACGACGCCCTTCAGGTACTCGAACACCCCGCCCCAGCTGCCGACCATCCCCTGGAAACCATCGCTCGACTGGCCCTGGAAGACCGCCAGCACCCCGGCCAGCGGCTTGATCTGGACACCCTCTGCCAATGGCTTGCCGATAAGGTCGAGCAACCCTTCCTGCGCATCGACCCGTTGCAGCTCGACCTGTCGCGCATCAGCGCAGTGATGTCGCGCGCCTTCGCTAACCGCCACGGCATTCTCGCGGTAGCGGTGGACGATCACAGCGTCACTGTCGCCAGCGCCCAACCCTATCAACGCGAATGGGAGGCCGATCTTGCGCGCAGTCTGGGCAAGACCATCCAGCGCGTGCTGGCCAGCCCGCTGCAAATTCGCCAACTCGGTCAAACCCTGTTTCGCCTGGCGCACTCGGTACAGGGCGCAGGCTTGCAACAAGACCACGGGCTAGGCGAGCTGGAGCAGCTGCTGGAACTGGGCAGGCGCCAGGCTGAAGCCAGCGCGGACGACGCCCATATCGTGCACATCGTCGATTGGCTGCTGCAGTACGCCATCGAACAGCGCGCCAGCGATATCCACCTTGAGCCGCGCCGCGAGCAGGGCCAGCTGCGCTACCGGATCGATGGTCTGCTGCATACCGTGTACGCCTTTCCCGCCAGCGTGACATTGGCCCTGGTTAGCCGGATCAAGCACCTGGGACGGATGGACGTGGCCGAAAAGCGCCGCCCGCAAGATGGCCGCTTGAAGAGCCGCCTGCCAGGTGGCGCCGAGGTCGAGCTGCGCCTGTCCACACTGCCAACGCCATTCGGTGAAAAGTTGGTGCTGCGCCTGTTCGACCCAGAGCAATTGCACGAGAACTTCGATCACCTGGGCCTGGATGGCGTGTTGCTGAGCCAGTGGGAAGGTCTGCTCAACCAGCGCCAGGGCATCATCCTGCTGACCGGGCCGACCGGCTCGGGCAAGACCAGCACCCTCTATGCCAGCCTCAAACGCCTGGCCACGCCCCAGGTCAACCTGTGCACCATCGAAGACCCGATCGAGCGCCTGGAGCCAGCCTTCAACCAGCTGCAAGTCCAGCCCGGCCTGGACCTAGGCTTTGCCAACGGCGTACGCGCGCTGCTGCGCCAAGACCCAGACATCATCATGATCGGTGAAATCCGTGACCGCGAAACTGCTCAGGTCGCAGTCCAGGCTGCACTTACCGGTCATCTGGTGCTGTCGACCCTGCACACCAACGACGCCTGCGGCGCGATCACCCGTTTGCAGGAGCTGGGCGTGGCCGATTACCTGATCAAGGCGACCTTGATCGGGGTCATGGCTCAACGCCTGGTGCGCACCTTGTGTGTCGACTGCCAAGGTACGGCAGGCCTGCACAGCACGCCGTGCCGGCTATGCCGCGGCACCGGTTATCACGGTCGCACCGGGCTGTTCGAGTTGCTGGTGCCGGGCGCTGGCCTGCGCGCCAGTATCGGCCCGGACACTGACCTGGCCAGCTTGCGTCAGCAGGCCGTGCGCGAAGGGCTGCACGATCTACGGCGCAGCGGTGAAGACAAAATCGCCCGTGGATTGACCAGCCTGAGCGAGGTGCTGAGGGTCTGTAGCTGATGAAAAATCCCTTTGAAAAAGGGAACTTGGATGACTGAAAGCCGCTCCAACAGCGGGCATTTTTCAGCCCTCATCATTCGAGGTTATTCACCATGCGTCTCAAAACAGCCATCGCCGCTGCTGCTCTGCTCTGCCTGCCCGTTAGCGGCGTCATGGCCGACACGTTCTGGCGAAACGTGATTTCTTCCGGCGCTACCACTGCGTCGACCTACCTGACCTTCAAGGATCACAAGCTGGTGGTCGCCGCACAGGATGATGCCGGTAGCTTCGTGGCCAGTGAAGGGGCGATTCGGGGGCCGTTCCTGGAGGCGGCGATTCGCCAGGTGCGGGCGGATAACCCAGGGGTGGAAGCTAGCGACATGGAACTGGCCAATGCGATTTTGGCCAAGAATGCGCTAGCTGAGTAACGCTCGGGATAGGGCGAGGGCTCTGCCCTCGCTCGCGGGCAAGCCCGCTCCCACAGGTACAGCAGAACCAGTGGGGAGGGCTCGCCCGCAAAGAAGTCGTTCTCGCTACACCTTCAGCGATAAGCCTCAACGGGTACACACGCACAGAACAGGTTTCGGTCGCCATATACGTTGTCGACCCTATTCACCGCTGGCCAATACTTGTGCTGGCGCACATGCGCACTCGGCGCAATACCTTGCTCCAGGCTATACGGCCGATTCCAACCACCCAACACATCGGCCAAGGTATGCGGCGCATGCTTGAGCGGGTTGTCCTCCGCCGGCCAGTTTCCTTCCTGCACTTGGGCAATCTCCGCACGAATCGCCAGCATCGCCTCGATAAAGCGATCCAGCTCAGCCTTTGACTCACTTTCGGTCGGCTCGACCATCAACGTCCCTGGCACCGGGAACGACATGGTCGGCGCATGGAAGCCATAGTCCATCAGGCGCTTGGCGACATCCTCTTCGCTGATGCCGGTCTGCGCCTTGAGTGGCCGCAGATCGAGAATGCATTCGTGCGCCACGCGCTGATTGCGCCCACGGTAGAGCACCGGGAAGGCGCCACTGAGCTGGCTGGCCAGGTAGTTGGCGGACAGGATCGCCACCTCGCTGGCATCGGCCAGTTGTGGCCCCATCATGGCGATGTACATCCAGCTGATCGGCAAGATGCTCGCACTGCCCCAGGGCGCGGCACTGACTGCGCTGTTGTTAGGGTCCAGCCCAGGCACCGGGACTACCGGGTGGCTGGCGACGAACGGCGTGAGATGAGCGCGCACGCCTATCGGGCCCATGCCTGGGCCACCACCGCCGTGGGGGATGCAGAAGGTCTTGTGCAGGTTCATGTGCGAGACATCGGCGCCAATATCCGCTGGCCGCGCCAGGCCGACCTGGGCGTTGAGATTGGCGCCGTCCATGTACACCTGGCCGCCATGTTGGTGGATGACCTCGCAGATCTCGCGAATGCCCTCCTCATACACGCCATGGGTCGAGGGGTAGGTGACCATCAGGCAGGAAAGCCGTTCGCCGGCTGCCTGTGCCTTGGCCTTGAGATCGGCAAGGTCGATGTTGCCCTGTTCATCACAGTCAACGATCACCACCTCCATGCCAGCCATCTGCGCCGAAGCCGGATTGGTGCCATGTGCTGAAGACGGGATCAGGCAGAGCGTACGCAGCGGCTGCTTGCGGCTGCGATGATAGCGGGTGATCGCCATCAGCCCGGCATATTCGCCCTGGGCGCCTGAGTTGGGCTGCATGCAGATCGCATCGAAGCCGGTAATGGCGCACAACCAGCTTTCCAGCTCGTCGATCATCGCCTTGTAGCCCACAGCCTGGGCCGCAGGGGCGAACGGGTGCAGGTTGGCAAATTCTGGCCAGGTGATCGGGATCATTTCGCTGGTGGCGTTGAGCTTCATGGTGCAGGAGCCAAGCGGAATCATCGACTGGTTGAGCGCCAGGTCTTTGTTCTCCAACTGCTTGAGGTAGCGCAACATCTCGGTTTCGCTATGATGCAGGTTGAATACCGGGTGGGCGAGGAACGGCGTGCGCCGCACCAGGGCGCCTGGGATGCCCTCGGGGTGGGCTTGCTGATCCAGCGTGGCGATATCCAGACCATGGTCAACACCGAGGAACACGTCGAACAGGCGCAGCACTGTCGCCTCGTCGCAGGTTTCATCCAGGCTCACGCCCAAGTGCCCCCGGCCGAGAATACGCAGGTTGATCTGCGCCGCTTCAGCGCTCTCGATGACCGCTGCCTGAGTGCCACCGACATCGAGCGTGAGGGTGTCGAAGAAGTGCTGATTGAGCCTTTTGATGCCTTTGGCTTCCAGGCCTGCGGCAAGAATGAAGGTCAGCCGGTGCACGCGTTGGGCGATGCGCAGCAAGCCTTCGGGGCCGTGATAGACCGCGTAGAAGCCGGCGATATTGGCCAACAGCACCTGGGCTGTGCAGATGTTGGAATTGGCCTTCTCGCGGCGAATATGCTGCTCACGGGTTTGCAGGGCCATGCGCAGCGCGGTGTTGCCCCGAGCATCGCGCGAGACGCCGATGATGCGCCCGGGCATGGCCCGTTTGAAGTCGTCGCGGCAGGCAAAATACGCGGCATGCGGACCGCCGTAGCCCATCGGTACGCCGAAGCGCTGGGTCGAACCGAGCACCACGTCTGCGCCCAGTTCGCCGGGCGGCGCGAGCACGACCAGGCTGAGGATGTCGGCGGCAACGCAGGCCAGCGCCTGCTGCTTATGCAATTGCTCGATCAGCGGGCGCAGGTCGCGCACTTCGCCGTGGGTATCGGGGTACTGCAAGAGCGCACCAAACACCTGATGCTTGGCCAAGTTATCCACAGAATCGACGATCAGCTCGAAGCCAAAGCCTTCGGCGCGGGTCTTGAGCACCGACAGGGTCTGCGGGTGACAGTGCTGGTCGGCAAAGAACGCATTGCTTTTGCTCTTCGCCACGCGTTTGGCCAAGGCCATGGCTTCGGCCGCGGCGGTGGCTTCATCGAGCAGCGAGGCGTTGGCCAGGGCGAGGCCGGTGAGGTCGATGACCATCTGCTGGAAATTCAGCAAGGCCTCCAGGCGCCCCTGGGCGATCTCTGGCTGATACGGCGTATAGGCGGTGTACCAACCTGGATTTTCCAGCACGTTGCGCAGGATCACGGTCGGCGTGAGGGTGCCGTGATAGCCCATGCCGATCAGGCTGGTCCACAGTTGGTTCTGGGCGGCGTGTGCAGCGAGCTTGGCCAGGGCGGCCTGCTCATCGAGGGCTGCGGGCAAATCGAGGGGGCGGTTCAGGCGGATGCCAGGGGGAACGGTCTGCTCGATCAGTTCGCTGCGGCTGGCGACGCCCAAGGCGTCGAGCATGGCTTTCTGCTCCGAGGCATCAGGCCCCAGGTGACGACGCAGAAACGGGTTGAGCTCTTGCAGTTGACTCAGGGATGGCGACTGGGACATGGCGACCTCTTCCTCGACCAGAAACCCATGCAGGAGCGGCGGTTGGCCGCTGCGGCTTGTCGTGCGACCAGGCCTGCCCTGCCATCAGCGCTGGATGGCAAGGGCCTTGCCCTTGATCGCGGGACAAGCCCGCTCCTACAGAGAGACTTACAAGTCTAGGAAGGGATCGTCGATGTTGCGGGAAAACTTACTCGCCGATGGCGGCAGCGTAGCCAGCAGCGTCCAGCAGTTTGTCCAGCTCGGCAGGGTTGGCCGGCTTGAGCTTGAAGATCCAGGCAGCGTACGGATCGTTGTTCAGCTCTTCAGGGCTGTCACCCAGGGCCTCGTTGACGGCGATCACTTCGCCACCGACCGGCGCGTAGATATCGGAAGCGGCCTTGACCGACTCGACCACGCCAGCTGCATCGCCAGCGGCGAAGACCTTGCCAACTTCCGCCAGTTCGACGAACACCACGTCACCCAGGGCTTCCTGGGCGTGGTCGCTGATGCCCACGGTCACACTGCCATCGGCTTCCAGGCGAGCCCACTCGTGGCTTTCGGCAAAACGCAGGTCGGCGGGGATATTGCTCATGTCTTGTAATCCTCGATAGGGGTCAGCGGTCGGCCCGCCAGAAAAATGTTCAGATCAGAATCTTGCCGTGGCGCACGAAGGTCGGTTTGACCACCCGCACCGGGTACCACTTACCACGAATCTCGACCTCGGCCCGGTCGCCGGTAGCCATCGGTACACGCGCCAGGGCAATGGATTTGCTCAGCGTAGGAGAGAAACTACCACTGGTGATCTCTCCTTCGCCAATCCCGGCGACACGCACCACTTGATGCGCACGCAATACACCACGCTCTTCGAGCACCAGACCGACCAGCTTTTCCTGCACGCCGTGCTCGATTTCCTTGAGCAGGCCGGCACGCCCGATGAAGTCGCGCTCAGCGGGCTCCCAGGCGATGCACCAGCCGAGGTTGGAGGTTTGCGGGGTATGCTGCTCGTCGATGTCCTGGCCGTAGAGGTTCATCCCGGCTTCCAGGCGCAGGGTATCGCGGGCACCGAGGCCGCTGGGGGCGATGCCGGCTCCGACCAGGTCGTTGAAGAACGCCGGGGCTTGCTCACCGGGCAGGATGATCTCCAGGCCATCTTCACCGGTATAGCCGGTGCGGGCGACGAACCAATCGCCTTCGATCACCCCTTCGAACGGCTTCAGCTCGCGAATTACCGCTGCACGTGGGGCACTGACCAGTTCGGCAACCTTGTCGCGGGCGCGGGGGCCCTGGATGGCCAGGATCGCCAACTCAGCACGTTCTTCGAAACCGACTTCGTACCCTGCGCTATGCGCGTGCAGCCAGGCCAGCACTTTGTCGCGGGTGGCCGCGTTGACCACCAGGCGATAGCCATCTTCAGTGCGATAGACGATCAGATCGTCGACCACCCCGCCGTCATGGTTGAGCAGGGTGCTGTAGAGCGCCTTGCCGATACCCTCAAGACGGGCCACATCATTGGCCAGCAGGTGCTGCAACCAGGCCGTGGCGGCGTTGCCGTAGACATCGATCACGGTCATGTGCGAGACGTCGAACACCCCGCAGTCACTGCGCACCTGATGGTGCTCCTCGACTTGCGAGCCATAGTGCAGGGGCATGTCCCAACCGCCGAAATCGACCATTTTGGCGCCTAGCGCCAGATGCAGGTCGTACAGAGGCGTGCGCTGTCCCATGGGTTTCTCCTTCCGGGCGTGGCGAAGCAGCGGCGGTCGGCAACGTTTAATCGTCACCTTTTTTTGTAGGACCCGCCGCAGCGAATGCCGCGCATTGTAGCCGCAAGGGCGCGGACTGGCATCCTCAGTGAGTGTGACCCGGGCGCCGAGCTGAACGGCGAATCAGCCCGATGACCGGCAGCAAGCCGACCATCACCAAGGTCAAGGCCGGCAGCGAAGCGCGTGCCCATTCACCTTCGCTGGTCATCTCGAACACCCGTACCGCAAGGGTGTCCCAGCCGAACGGACGCATCAGCAACGTCGCCGGCATCTCTTTGAGGACATCGACGAACACCAGCAAAGCGGCGCTCAGGGCACCAGGCACCAATAGCGGCAGATATACCTTGAAAAACAATCTTGGCCCGCCCACCCCAAGACTGCGCGATGCCTCCGGCAGGGACGGACGGATGCGCTCCAGCGTGCTTTCCAGTGGGCCATGGGCCACGGCGATGAAGCGCACCAGATAGGCCATCAACAAGGCGGCCAGGCTGCCCAGCAGCAAGGGTTTGCCGGCGCCGCCAAGCCACTTGGACAGCGGCACCACCAACTGATTGTCCAGGTAACTGAACGCCAGCATGATCGAAACCGCCAGTACCGAGCCCGGCAAGGCGTAGCCAAGGTTGGCCAAGCCGACCCCGGCCCGGATAACCCCGGTCGGTGCCTGGCGGCGGGCGAAGGCCAACAGCAGCGCGACGCTAACGGTGATCAACGCCGCCATGGCGCCCAGGTAAAGGGTGTGCAGCACCAGGCCGACATAGCGCTCATCCAGATCATGCCGACCGCGTTGCCAGAACCACGCCAGCAGTTGCAGCAGCGGAATGACGAAGGCGCAGGCAAACACCAGCAGGCACCAACCACTTGCCGCCAGCGCCTTGAACCCACGCAAGTGATACAGCGCCTGCCCGCGTGGCCGCTCGTTGCCGGTGCGGCTCGCCCCACGAGCGCGGCGCTCGCCGTACAGCACCAGCATCACCACCAACAACAGCAGGCTGGCCAGTTGCGCTGCGCTGGAGAGGCTGAAGAAGCCGTACCAGGTCTTGTAGATCGCAGTGGTGAAGGTATCGAAGTTGAACACCGCCACCGCGCCGAAATCTGCCAGCGTTTCCATCAGCGCCAGGGCAATGCCCGCCCCGATAGCCGGCCTGGCCATCGGCAGGGCCACCCGCCAGAAGGCTTGCAGCGGCGACATGCCCAACACCCGCGCGGCTTCCATCAGGCCCTTGCCCTGAGCAATGAAGGCGGTACGCGCCAGCAGGTAGACATAGGGGTAGAACACCAACACCAGGACGATGATCACGCCGCCGGTAGAGCGCACCCGTGGCAGGCGCATCGGCCCGAACACCTCGCGCAGCGCGCTCTGCACAGGCCCGGCGAAATCCAGCAGGCCAACGAAGACGAACGCCAGCACGTAGGCCGGGATTGCGAATGGCAGCATCAACGCCCAGTCTAGCCAGCGCCTGCCGGGAAACTCGCAGAGGCTGGTCAGCCAGGCCAGGCTCACACCAAGCACGGTTACCCCGAGGCCCACGCCCAGCACCAAAGTCAGGGTATTGCCCAGCAGACGGCTCATCTGCGTGTCGAGCAGGTGCGACCAGATCTGCAGGTCGATCGACTGCCACGAGAGCAGCAGGACGCTCAGGGGCAGCAGGACCAGGGCGGCGACCAGGGAAACCGGGAGGTACCAGCGACGTTGCGGGGCGTGGGACAAAGCTCAATCCTGAGTGAAAATGGCGAATGCATCGCGGGGCAAGCCCGCTCCCACGCCAGCCGCGTATGCACGGTGTGCGTCGGAGCGGGCTTGCCCCGCGATACGGCCTGCAAGGGCCGCAGAAGGATAAAGCCTGGCGCTTAGTTCCAGCCAGCCCGATCCATCAAGCGAATAGCTTCTGCCTGACGCTTGCCCGCCACTTCAACCGGAATGCTGTCAGCCTTGAAGCTGCCCCACGCCGCAACTTCCGCAGAAGGCTTGACCTTAGGG
Organism: Pseudomonas sp. Je.1.5.c; assembly: GCF_051129895.1. Taxonomy (NCBI): domain Bacteria; kingdom Pseudomonadati; phylum Pseudomonadota; class Gammaproteobacteria; order Pseudomonadales; family Pseudomonadaceae; genus Pseudomonas; species Pseudomonas sp. Je.1.5.c. The sequence continues at coordinate 9,907 of NZ_JBCPSP010000047.1, read as the reverse complement.
TTGGCCGGGAACTCCTGGTTGATGTCGGCAAACAGCTTCTGCGCTTCTTCACCGGTCATCCATTCCACCAGTTTCGTGGCCGCCTCAGGGTGTGGCGCATGCTTGGTCAGGCCGATGCCCGAGAGGTTGACGTGTACCCCACGGTCGCCCTGGTTAGGCCAGAACAACTTGATCGGCAGGCTCGGCTGCTGCTTGTGGAGGCGGCCGTAGTAGTAAGTGTTGACCACGCCCACATCGCACTGGCCAGCCTCGATGGCCTGGAGCACGGCGGTATCATCGGAGAACACGTCAGTGGACAGGTTGTTGACCCAGCCCTTGATGATCTGCTCGGTCTTGGCCTCGCCGTGGTTCTCGATCAGGGTGGCGGTCAGCGACTGGTTGTAGACCTTTTTCGCAGTGCGCAGGCACAAGCGGCCTTCCCAGTGCTTGTCGGCAAGGGCCTCGTAGGTGCTCAGCTCTTCGGGTTTGACCCGCTCGGTGGAGTAGGCGATGGTTCGTGCGCGCAGGCTCAGGCCCGTCCAGTCATGGGAGCTGGAGCGATACTGGGCGGGGATGTTGGCGTCGATGACGTCCGACTTGATCGGCTGCAGGATGCCCATCTGCTCGGCTTGCCAGAGGTTACCGGCGTCGACGGTGAGCAGCAGGTCGGCCACGCCGTTGTCGCCCTCAGCCTTGATGCGCTGCATCAGCGGGGCTTCTTTGTCGGTGATGAACTTGATCTTGACGCCGGTCTTGGCGGTATAGGCGTCGAACACCGGCTTGATCAGCTCATCGATGCGCGAGGAATACACCACCACTTCTTCCGCCGCCTGGGCGGTGCCGCCGAACAGGGTCAGGGCCAGGGCGGCCAGTAGGGGCTTGCGTGGCAACATCGGGGTAACTCCTCGCGGGATCTAGAGGTGCAAATGGTAGTGTTTCCCATTATGCGACTCACCCTTACAGGCGTTACCAGATGTTGCCAAAGCGGCCGCAAGGACCTCAAGCCCGAGCCAATTCCGGCAAATCCCCAGAAAGCCCCAACGCCTGCCGCACGAACAGCGCCTTGGCCTCCGGCATCTGCTCAACGATCTTCAAGCCGCTATTACGCAACCAACGCAGCGGCAACGGATTAGCCTGGAACAACCGCTCAAAGCCCTCCATCGCCGCCATCAGCGCCAAGTTGTGCGGCATGCGCCGACGCTCATAGCGACTGAGCACCTTCACATCCGCCAAACGCTCACCCCGCTCGCAAGCACGCCCAAGCTCTTCAGCCAGCACTGCCGCATCGAGGAAGCCCAGGTTGACCCCCTGCCCGGCCAGCGGGTGGATCACATGCGCAGCATCGCCGATCAGCGCCAGCCCTTCATCCACATAGCGCTTGGCATGGCGCTGCCGCAGCGGCACACACACCCGTGGGTCGGCCTCCAGCACTTCGCCCAGACGGCCCTCAAAAGCCCTGCCTAGCGCCTGGCAGAACGCTTCATCGTCCATCGCCATGGCCTGCTCGGCCTGCTCGGGGGTGGTCGACCAGACAATCGAGCACCAATGCTGGCCGTCGTCGCGGGCCAGCGGTAGAAACGCCAACGGCCCCTCATCGGTGAACCGCTGCCAGGCGGTCGCCTGGTGTGGCTCGCTGCAGCGCACGCTGGTGACGATCGCCTGATGCAGGTAATCCCATTCGCGCGTTTGGCAACCGGTCAGGCGCCGCACCGCCGAGTTGGCGCCGTCCGCCGCCACCACCAACGGTGCGCGCAGACGCCGGCCATCGGCCAGGGTCAGCAGCCACTCGTCACCGGAGCGGCGCATCTGTTCCAGACGGGCGTTGGCCAGCAGGCCGATATCGCTGTCGTGCAGCCGATCCAGCAGGCCATCTTGCACTACCCGGTTCTCGACGATATGGCCCAGTACCTGGGCGTGCACACTGGCTGCCGAGAAGTGGATCTGGCCAGTGCCGCTGCCATCCCAGACATGCATGTCCGAATACGGCGAAGCCCGGCGCGCGGCGATACCCTCCCAAGCGCCCAGGCGCTCGAGAATACGCTGGCTGGCCGCCGACAGGGCACTGACGCGTGGTTCGAACGCCGCCTGTGGATCAAAGGGTTTGACCGACAGCGGGCCGCCGTCGAGCAGGAGAATTTCCAGGCCGCTGTGGCGCAACCCCAGGGCCAGTGCGCTGCCGACCATACCGGCACCGACAATCAACAGATCTGCGCGCATTTCCATGCTTTACGCCTGCCTCGCTTGCGGCTTGAGCCGTACATAAAGGGTTTTATCGACCCGCGCCACCAGCTCACCGGCACCATCGCGGATATCGACCTGCAGACGGGGCAGGTACTTCTTGCCGCTGGCGGTCTGCTGGCGGATGTCGTCGAGCATCGCGTCGTCGACATGGAACTCGGCGTACACCGGGCCTTTGCCAGGGGAGATGAAATCGATGCTGGCGGCTTTATCCCAGACGATATATTCGCGGCCCAGGCGCTCGATCAACAGCAGCATGTAGAACGGGTCGACCATCGAGTACAGGCTGCCGCCGAACTGGGTGCCGACATAGTTGCGGTTCCAACGGGTGAGCTTCATGCACACCTTGACGCTGCTCATGTCCGGGCTGATGTGCTGCACACGGATACCGGCGCCCAGGTAAGGCGGGTAGAAGTTGAGCAGCCAGCGCAGCATCCGGGCCTTGCGCGCGAGCTTGCGTGGATCGCTCATGCGCGACCCCGCAGGTCAGGCCGAGTGCCCAGGCCCATGGCCTGGCGGGCGAACCAGCGTTTGGCCGGAGGCAGCAAGTCGAGGCCCAACAGGCCGAGGTTGCGCCCGGCCGCCAGCAATGGCTGACCGCTGCCAAATACGCGGGTGACCTGGTCGGAAAAGCCGATGGTCAGCGCCTGGTCCAGGCGCTGACGCTGGTGATAGACCTGCAAGGTCGCCAGATCGCCCGGCTGCGCAGGGCCGGCCAACAGGCCTTCGGCAAGGGTCTGCACATCGCGCAGGGACAGGTTGAAGCCCTGCCCGGCAATCGGGTGCAGGCTGTGCGCGGCATTGCCCAGCACGACCAGATGGGGGCGCACCTGCTCCTCGGCCTCGACCAGCGCCAGCGGGTAGAGGTGTCGCACGCCAACCTGGCGCAGCGCACCCAGGCGATAGCCGAACACGTCCTGCAACTCACGCAGGAAGCTGCGCTCGTCGATTTCGGCAAGGCGCTTGGCATCCATTCCCTGGCGGGTCCAGACCAGCGCGCAGCGGTTCTCAGGTAACGGCAGCAACGCCATCGGGCCTTGCTCTGTGAAGCGCTCGAAGGCCTGGCCAGCATGGGCCTCGCCGGGGCTGATATTGGCGATCAGCGCGCTCTGGTCGTAGGGTCGGCGCCGCACATGGATGCCCAGTTGCTCACGCAAGCCGGAACGACCACCATCGGCCAGCACCGCCAGGTCGCACTCAAGGCTGGTGTCGTCATCGAGCTGCAAGCGATAGCCGCCCTCGATCGGCTGCATGGCCTTGACCTCGGCCGGGCAGCGCCAGCTGACCACGTCGCGGTCCAGGCTTTGCCACAGGCACTGGCCAAGCCAGGCATTTTCCACCACGTAACCCAGCGCTGGCACGCCTTCTTCGCTGGCATCCAGACGGGTCGCGCCGAAGCGGCCCCGGTCGGACACGTGGATCTGGCGGATCGGCTCGGCGCGCGGGCTGAGGGTTTGCCACACGCCAAGTTGCTCGTAGATTTGCCGAGTGCCGAACGACAGCGCTGAGGAGCGCGCATCGTAGCTCGGCTGGAAGCTGTCGCCCGGCGCGAACGGCTCGATCAACAGGATCTTCCAGCCCCGCGCCTTGGCGCCGGCCTGCAAGGCCAGGGCCAGGCTGGCACCGACCAGGCCGCCGCCAATGATCGCCAGGTTGACCCGGGTCATGCCACGTCCCTGCGTGCGTCAGCCATCAGCGCCTCGATCTCGGCGACAGTACGTGGCACGCCCGAGGTAAGAATTTCACAGCCTTGCTTGGTCACGACCACGTCGTCCTCGATCCTGATCCCGATGCCACGCCATTTCTTCGGCACATCCTGGTTGTCGGCGGCAATGTAGATGCCCGGCTCGACGGTCAGCGCCATGCCCGGTTCGAGCACTCGCCACTGACCACCAACCTTGTATTCGCCAACGTCATGCACATCCATACCCAGCCAGTGCCCGGCGCGGTGCATGTAGAAGGCGCGATGCGCCTCGGCGTCGATCAGCGCCTGCACTTCGCCTTTGAGCAGCCCCAGCTCGACCAACCCTTCGGTGATCACCCGCACGGTCGCTTCATGGGCGTGGTTCCAGTGCTTGCCAGGGGCAATCTCGGCAAACGCTGCCGCCTGAGCCTTGAGCACCAGTTCGTAGATCGCCTTCTGCTCTGGCGTAAACCGCCCGCTGACCGGGAAGGTGCGGGTGATGTCGCTGGCGTAGCAGTCGATCTCGCAACCGGCGTCGATCAACACCAGATCGCCGTCCTTGAGCAAGGCGTCGTTCTGCTGGTAGTGCAGGATGCAGCCGTTGCGCCCGGCGGCGACGATCGAGCCGTAGGCCGGCATCTTCGCCCCGCCCTTGCGGAACTCGTAGTCCAGCTCGGCTTCCAGGCTGTATTCGTAGAGCCCGGCGCGACAGGCCTGCATGGCCCGCACATGGGCGCGGGCGGAAATGTCCGCAGCAGCGCGCATCACCTTCACCTCTGCCGCCGATTTATACAGGCGCATGTCGTGCAGCAGGTGATCCAGGGCAACGAATTCGTTCGGCGGCTGGGCACCGAGACGCGCCTTGGAGCGTATGACGTTGATCCAGTCCATCAGCCGGCGATCGAACTCGGGGTTGCTGCCCATGGCGGTGTAGACCCGATCGCGCCCTTCGATCAGACCCGGCAGGATCTCGTCGATATCGGTGATCGGGAAGGCATCGTCGGCGCCAAAGTCGCGCACCGCGCCTTCCTGGCCGGCGCGCAGGCCATCCCACAGCTCGCGCTCAGGGTTGCGCTCACGGCAAAACAGCACGTACTCGCCATGCTCGCGGCCAGGAATCAGCGCGATCACCGCCTCTGGCTCCGGGAAGCCGCTGAGGTACTGGAAGTCGCTGTCCTGGCGGTACACGTGCTCGACGTCGCGGTTGCGAATGGCAACCGCAGCGGCTGGCAGGATGGCGATGCTGTTGGGGACCATCTGCGCCATCAGCGCCTTGCGCCGACGGGCATACTCCGCCTTGGGTATGTGGCTCATGGGCAAACGACCCCGTTCAGATCAATGCAGCGATGGCTTTGGCGCAGGTGCTGCTGGGGTGTTCAATTCCGTGAACAGCAGCAACGGGGCGACGCGCAGGTACTCCATGACCTCCATGTAGTCGCTTTCGCCGTCCTCGGACTCTTCCAGCGCTTCCTGGACTTGGGAAATGGCTACCAGGTCCTGCAGCACTTCCTTGGCGTCGGTGGACAGGTCCTTGCCGCCGGCATTCAGGCCGAAACCACTGATGAAGCCCTGGCACCACTGGCCCAGCGCGGCGGCACGGTCGGCCAGCGCCGCGTCGTCGGTCGGCAGCAGCAGGACGATGGCGACGTCTTCGCCGGTGAGCTCGGCCTTGACCATCTCTTGCAGGCCGATCAAAGCGTTGCGAACTGTGTCACCAGGCTCGGTCTCGAGCAGCTGGGCTGCGTCAGCCAGCCAGGCATCGGCATCGAACCCGGCGCCGGCGCAGCTGCGGCCGATCAGCAGGCCATGCAGCTCGGCAGGGGTGACAGGGTGGCCATTGCTCGAAAGCAACATGGCGAAGGCGATGTAGGGCGATTGTGTATTGGGCATGGGCTGCTAGGCGCCAGACGGCGCAATGTCTAGAATGAAGACCTTGTATCCTAGCACCGGCAGGCGCGCCAAGACCATCGGCACTGGCCGCCGAGGGCCTGGCACAGGCATGATCGCCAGGCAGTCAACGATGGAGCGAAACGAGTGCAACCCATGCAAGACAACGACCTGCAAGCGCTGATGAGCCGATTTGAGTTGCTGATCGAGCGCGTCGAGCAACTTAAACGGCAAAATGCACTCCTAGTAGCTCAGGAAAAATCCTGGCGCGAAGAGCGCGCCCACCTCATCGACAAGAACGAGATCGCAAGGCGCAAGGTCGAATCGATGATCTTGCGGCTCAAGGCCCTGGAGCAAGACTCATGAGTTCAAGCAATAGCGTCACCGTCCAGATCCTCGACAAGGAATACTCGATCATCTGTCCGCCCGAGGAGCGCAACAACCTGGTCAGCGCGGCACGCTACCTGGACGGCAAGATGCGTGAGATCCGCAGCAGCGGCAAGGTGATTGGCGCTGATCGCATCGCGGTCATGGCAGCGCTGAACATCACCCACGAAATGCTGCACCGTCAGGACACCCCGGATGTGGTCAGCGGCGGCACTACCCGTGAGCAGGTGCGTGACCTGCTGGAGCGGGTCGACAATGCATTGGCCGACGACACGGGTACCAAAAACGGCTGAGGTTGGTATACTGGCGCCACTCCCTGGGGGATGCGCCAGTCGGTTATGTCCCTGAGCCGATACGCACAACCACGGGGGTTGCACGCTGGGGCCGGTGTGCATGTCCGCCCGACGGAAAGCCTTAACGCCCCCTGCAATCTCCACCTTGAACTTTCGGGTTCAAGGGCTACACCGATAGCGGTCTTATCGGGGAGCCTGAATGCTTCAGTGCCCGCCTCCTCCGGCGGGCAATTGGTTTGGCCGCCACGGCGGCCGACACCTCTGGGAACGCCCGTGCCATGACCGACACCGCGCCGCTCACCCGCCCTCAACTACGCCGCCTGCTGCGCCATGCCCGCCGCGCCCTTACCCCGGCCCAGCAACGCCAGGCGACCCTCGGCCTGTACCGCCAACTAGCGCAGCACCCACTGTTTCGCCGGGCGAAGCACATTGCCCTGTACCTTCCCAACGATGGCGAGATCGACCCACGCCTGCTGCTGCGCGAAGCCCAACGCCGGGGCAAGCGCACCTATTTGCCAGTGCTGCATGCCTGGCCAGCGACGCGCATGGTGTTTCAGCGTTTCGAGCATGGGGAAAAACTACGGCCCAATCGCTTCCGTATTCCGGAACCTGTAGTCGAGCGCAAGCGGCAACGGCCAATCTGGGCGCTGGACTTGATCCTGCTGCCGTTGGTGGGCTTCGATGAAGTGGGGGGGCGACTGGGTATGGGCGGTGGCTTCTATGACCGCAGCCTGGCCTACCAGGCACGTCGCAAGACCTGGAAAAAACCGCTACTGCTGGGGCTGGCCCATGAGTGTCAGAAAGTAGAGCGACTGGCCCAGGCCAGTTGGGATGTGCCGCTGCAAGGAACGGTCTCGGACCGTGGCTGGTACCTGGCACGCAACTAAAGGCGCGCCAGGCCAAGGCTTAGCGTTGTTGCGGGGCAGACTCTACGGGCGTCTGGTAGGCGATGTCCATCTTGCGCTCCCAGAAACTCTGCGCATAACCGGTGGTGACAACCCCCAGGCCGAAAATGAAGGCCAAGACCCAAAGCAGGTCCGGTTTGCGTTTGTTCATCGATTGCCCCCCTAGGCAAACTGTTCTGGCTCGCTAGCTTTTTCGGTGCTGGCGGAGCATGTCGCTTAAAATCGGCGCATTTTCCGACAACGTGCGTCGACACGCAAACGTTGACGCCAACCGGCTGTCGGTTTCATGCAACAGGTTATTTCAAACTTTGTCAGGAGCAGCATCCATGGCCTATTGGCTGATGAAATCCGAGCCCGACGAGCTCTCCATCGAAGCCTTGGCCCGCCTGGGCGAGGCGCGCTGGGACGGCGTGCGCAACTATCAGGCGCGCAATTTCTTGAGGGAAATGAGCGTAGGCGACGCGTTCTTCTTCTACCACTCCAGCTGCCCGCAACCAGGCATCGCCGGTATCGCCAAGATCACTGCGGCGGCCTACCCGGACCCGACTGCGCTCGACCCTGAAAGCCCCTATCACGACGCCAAGGCGACTGCCGAGAAAAACCCATGGAGCGCGGTAGATGTAGCGCATGTGCAGACGTTCAAGCAGGTGCTGGGGTTAGGCCTGCTCAAGCAACAGACTGCACTTGAGGAGCTGCCGCTGGTGCACAAAGGCACGCGACTGTCGGTGATGCCGGTTACCCCAGAGCAGTGGGCGGCGATCATGGTCCTGGCTGGGTGAAGTGACGCGCTGGCTGACCCAGCTTTTTCGCAGGCTCGCCGGCGAGAAGGCTGGGTCGATATCAAATCACTGCACAATCAAGTTATTGAACAGCAGATCCTCGACGATCGGCTTGCCTTCTTCGGCTTCCATCACCTGCTGCACCTGCTTCAGGGCTTCCTGACGCAGCTTCTCCTTGGCCTCGACGTTGCTCATGTTATCCACAGCCTGCTGGGTGAACAGCGCCACCAGCTGGTTACGGATCAGCGGCTCGTGGTGCTTTACCGCAGTGGCGGCGGCGTCACCGGTTACTCGCAGGGCCACGTCAGCCTTGTACACGCGCAACTTGGGGCTACCATCGAGCGCGTAGTTGCCGACAAAGGGCGGGCTCAGGCTGATGTAGGAAACCTTCGGCTCCCCTTCCTTGGCTGCCTCGGCCATGGCCGTCGCTGGCAGCAGCAGCGCCAGTACCATCAAGATCCACGCTTTCACGAATTCGCTCCTCAATACAGTTGGCGCCAGCTTACCCAGCACTTCGTTCAAACCCAAGCCCGGGCTTATGCCAGCCCATCAGGCCGGGCCATGCTCGTTGACCCGGCAACTGGCCCTCTTACACTTATCGGCCACCACACGCAAAGGAATAGCCCCGATGAAAGCTGTGTTGTGCAAAACCCTTGGCCCGGCGCGCGATCTGGTGCTGGAAGAGGCGGCCAGCCCTACGCCCAAGATCAACGAGATCCTGCTCGACGTGCACGCCGCCGGGGTCAACTTCCCCGATACCCTGATCATCGAAGGCAAATACCAGTTCCAGCCGCCACTGCCATTCTCGCCAGGTGGCGAGGCCGCGGGGGTAGTCGCCGCCGTGGGCGCGAAAGCGGGTGCCTTCAAGGTCGGCGACCGGGTCATGGCCCTGACCGGCTGGGGCGCCTTTGCCGAGCAGGTGGCGGTGCCGTTCTATAACGTGCTGCCAGTGCCGCCGAGCATGGACTTCACCACTGCTGCGGCGTTTGGCATGACCTACGGCACCTCGATGCACGCCCTGCGCCAACGCGCCAACCTGCAGCCAGGGGAGACCTTGCTGGTACTTGGTGCTTCGGGGGGTGTAGGCCTTGCCGCAGTGGAGATTGGCAAGGCCATGGGCGCCAAGGTGATCGCCGCCGCCAGTAGCGAAGAGAAACTGCAGGTGGCCAAGGCTGCCGGCGCCGATGAGGTGATCGACTACAGCAAGGCTAGCCTGAAGGATGAAATCAAGCGCCTGACGGGCGGCAAGGGCGTGGATGTTATCTACGATCCGGTTGGCGGTGAGTTGTTTGACCAGGCAGTACGCGGCCTGGCCTGGAATGGCAGGTTGCTGGTGGTGGGTTTTGCCAGTGGGACGATTCCGCAATTGCCGGTGAACCTGGCGCTGCTCAAGGGTGCCTCGGTGGTCGGGGTGTTCTGGGGATCGTTCGCCCAGCGCCAGCCTGAGGATAATGCAGCCAACTTCCGTCAGTTGTTTGCCTGGCATGCCGAAGGCAAGGTAAAGCCACTGGTGTCGCAGACTTATCCACTGGCGGAGGCCGGGGCGGCAATCGAGCGACTGGCTCAGCGCCAGGCTGTGGGTAAGTTGGTGGTACTGGCCAGGTAGGATTTAGACCCTAAATGTCGCTTCTGGCCTCTTCGCGGGCAAGCCCGCTTGTATGGTTAGACTTGAAGGGGTGGTGGGACTAAATGCCCGATTCTGACTGTTCGCAGCAGTACAGACCGTGGGAGACATCGCCCCACCCCTTCCACCAA
>NZ_JBCPSP010000046.1:0-40469 GCF_051129895.1 Pseudomonas sp. Je.1.5.c | reverse complement strand
CTCCCACGCCTGCGCCCAGTTGAGATAGGCCGGCGTGGGAGCGGGCTTGCCCCGCGATAGGGCCTCCACTGGCACTGAAAAACGACGCGAAAACCCAATAAATTCAATTTCTTGCCGTACAACACGGAATCCCGCTAGCATCGCCCCCGCCATTTGCGCCAATAATAAGTCCAAGCCCGCAGCGCCCAACCATCGAGGCCAGCATGTACATCTATCGTTTGGTCCTGCTTCTGGTCGTGGGGATCTACTTGTTCTCCCCAGCCATCATGGACTGGTGGATCGAGCCGACCGGAGCCTGGTATCGCCCATACCTGCTCTGGCTGATCCTGATCGTCGTCACCTTCATCCTGCAGAGCCAACGAGATGCCGATGAGCTTTAGCCTGACCCAGATGATCCTGATCAGCGCCGGGTACCTGTTGGTGCTGTTCGGCGTGGCCTGGATCAGCGAACGCGGGCTGATCCCGCGCTCGGTCATCCGCCACCCGCTGACCTACACCCTGTCGCTGGGCGTCTACGCCAGTGCCTGGGCCTTCTATGGCTCGGTGGGCCTGGCCTATCAGTACGGCTATGGCTTCCTGGCCTGCTACCTGGGGGTGTCCGGGGCCTTCCTGTTGGCACCGGTGCTGCTCTACCCGATCTTGAAGATCACCCGCACCTACCAGCTGTCGTCACTGGCCGACCTGCTCGCGTTTCGCTTTCGCAGCACCTGGGCCGGGGCCCTGACCACCATCTTCATGTTGATTGGCGTATTGCCGTTGCTGGCCCTGCAGATCCAGGCTGTGGCCGACTCGATCAGCATCCTCACCGGCGAGCCGGTCAAAGCCCGGGTGGCGTTCGCCTTCTGCGCATTGATTATCCTGTTCACCATCTTCTTCGGCTCACGCCACATCGCCACCCGCGAAAAGCACGAAGGCCTGGTGTTCGCCATCGCCTTCGAGTCGGTGATCAAGCTGCTGGCTCTAGGCGGAGTCGGCCTGTATGCCCTGTACGGCGTGTTTGGCGGGCCGCACGGGCTGGAAGTCTGGCTGCTGCAGAACCAGACCGCCCTGGCCGCGTTGCATACACCTTTGCAAGAAGGCCCATGGCGCACCCTGCTGCTGGTGTTCTTCGCCTCGGCCATCGTCATGCCGCACATGTACCACATGGCCTTCACCGAGAACCTCAGCCCACGCTCGCTGGTCAGCGCCAGCTGGGGCCTGCCGCTGTTCCTGCTGTTGATGAGCCTGGCCGTGCCGCTGATTCTCTGGGCTGGCCTGCGCCTGGGGGCAAGCACCAACCCTGAATACTTCACCCTGGGCCTAGGCATTGCCGCAAACAATGAGGCACTGGCGCTGCTGGCCTACATTGGCGGGCTGTCCGCCGCCAGCGGCTTGATCATCGTCACCACCCTGGCGCTGTCAGGCATGGCGCTGAATCATCTGGTGCTGCCGCTCTACCAGCCACCGGCGGAAGGCAACATCTACCGGTGGCTGAAATGGACCCGGCGCGCGCTGATCGTCGCCATCATCACCGCCGGATTCATCTTCTACCTGACCCAGAACACTCACCAGAGCCTGGCCAACCTGGGCATCGTCGCCTTCGTCGCCACCTTGCAGTTCCTCCCTGGCGTGCTGTCGGTCCTGTACTGGCCAACCGCGAACCGGCGCGGCTTCATCGCCGGGCTGTTGGCCGGCATGCTGGTGTGGATGGTGACCATGCTGCTGCCGCTACTGGGTAACCTGCAGGGCTTCTACATCCCGCTGCTGAACATGATCTACGTGCTCGACGACACCAGCTGGCACATGGCGGCAATCGCCTCGCTGGCGGCCAACGTCCTGCTGTTCACCCTGATCTCGTTGTTCACCAATGCCAGCAGCGAAGAAATCAGCGCCGCCGAAGCCTGTGCGGTGGACAACGTGCGCCGGCCACAACGCCGCGAGCTGCACGCCGCCTCGCCACAAGAGTTCGCCACCCAACTGGCCAAGCCGCTCGGCGCCAAGGCCGCGCAAAAAGAAGTCGAGCAGGCCCTGCGCGATCTCTACCTGCCCTTCGACGAGCGCCGCCCGTATGCCCTGCGCCGCTTGCGCGACCGCATCGAGGCCAACCTGTCCGGGCTGATGGGGCCAAGCGTGGCCCAGGACATGGTCGAGACGTTCCTGCCGTACAAGTCTGGCAACGAGAACTACGTCACCGAAGACATCCACTTCATCGAAAGCCGCCTGGAAGACTACCACTCGCGCCTGACCGGCCTTGCCGCCGAACTCGATGCCCTGCGCCGCTACCACCGCCAGACCCTGCAGGAGCTGCCGATGGGGGTCTGCTCGCTGGCCAAGGACCAGGAAATCCTCATGTGGAACAAAGCCATGGAGGAGCTGACCGGGATCGCCGCCAAGCACGTGGTCGGTTCACGCCTGATGACCATCAGCGAACCCTGGCGCGGCCTGCTGCAAGGCTTCATCAACGTACCCGATGAGCACTTGCACAAGCAGCGCCTGGGCCTGGATGGCCAAATCCGCTGGCTCAACCTGCACAAGGCAGCCATCGACGAGCCTCTCGCGCCAGGTAACAGCGGCTTGGTCCTGCTGGTCGAAGACCTCACCGAAACCCAGGCCCTGGAAGACAAGCTGGTGCACTCCGAGCGCCTGGCCAGCATCGGCCGCCTGGCCGCCGGGGTGGCCCACGAGATCGGCAACCCGATCACCGGCATCGCCTGCCTGGCGCAGAACCTGCGCGAAGAACGCGAAGGCGATGGCGAGATCACCGAACTGTCCAGCCAGATCATCGAGCAGACCAAGCGCGTATCGCGCATCGTCCAGTCGCTGATGAGCTTCGCCCACGCCGGCGGCAGCCAGCAGAACAGCGAAGAGCCGGTGTGCCTAGCGGAGGTGGCGCAAGATGCCATCGGTCTGCTGGCCCTCAACCGGCGCAATTTCGAAGTACAGTTCTTCAACCTCTGCGACCCCGATCACTGGGTCGAGGGCGACCCGCAACGCCTGGCCCAGGTGCTGATCAACCTGCTCTCCAACGCTCGCGACGCCTCGCCCCCGGGCAGCGCCGTGCGGGTGCGTAGCGAGATGAGCGAGCACGCCGTCGACCTGATCGTCGAGGACGAAGGCAGTGGCATCCCGAAAAACATCATGGACCGCCTGTTCGAACCGTTCTTCACCACCAAGGACCCAGGCGAGGGAACCGGACTGGGGCTCGCTCTGGTCTATTCCATCGTGGAAGAGCATTATGGGCAAATCACCATCGACAGCCCCGCCGATATCGAACGGCAGCGTGGCACCCGGATCCGCGTGACCCTGCCCCGGCATGTCGTAGCGACGTCCCCTGAAATTCGAGACCGTCGAGAGAATTGAATCAATGCCGCATATTCTGATCGTCGAAGACGAAACCATCATCCGCTCGGCCTTGCGTCGACTGCTCGAGCGCAACCAGTACCAGGTCAGCGAAGCCGGCTCGGTGCAGGAAGCCCAGGAACGCTTCAGCATTGCCACCTTCGACCTGATCGTCAGCGATCTGCGTCTGCCTGGCGCGCCCGGCACCGAGCTGATCAAGCTCGGCCAGGGCACCCCGGTGCTGATCATGACCAGCTACGCCAGCCTGCGCTCGGCAGTCGACTCGATGAAGATGGGCGCGGTGGACTACATCGCCAAGCCCTTCGACCATGACGAGATGCTCCAGGCCGTGGCGCGGATTCTGCGCGACCGCCAGAACGCCCCCGCCGCGGCGCCAGCCAGCGCCGAGCCACGGGCCAATGGCAAGGCAGGCGCCGCCGACAAGGGCAGCAACAACGCCGCCAACGGCGAGATCGGCATCATCGGCTCGTGCCCGCCGATGCAGGATATGTACAGCAAGATCCGCAAGGTCGCCCCGACTGACTCCAATGTGTTGATCCAGGGCGAATCCGGCACCGGTAAAGAGCTGGTCGCCCGCGCCCTGCACAATCTATCGCGACGGGCCAAGGCGCCGATGATCTCGGTCAACTGCGCGGCCATCCCGGAGACCCTGATCGAGTCGGAGCTGTTCGGCCACGAGAAAGGCGCATTCACCGGCGCCAGCGCGGGTCGTGCCGGCCTGGTCGAAGCGGCCGACGGCGGGACGCTGTTCCTCGATGAAATCGGCGAACTGCCACTCGAAGCCCAGGCGCGTCTGCTGCGTGTGTTGCAGGAAGGCGAAATTCGCCGGGTCGGCTCGGTGCAGTCGCAGAAAGTCGATGTGCGCCTGATCGCAGCGACCCACCGCGACTTGAAGAACCTGGCCAAGGCTGGGCAGTTCCGCGAAGACCTTTATTACCGCCTGCACGTGATCGCCCTGAAGCTGCCGGCCCTGCGTGAGCGTGGCAGTGACGTCAATGAGATCGCCAATGCCTTCCTCGCCCGACAGAGCGCGCGCATCGGTCGCGTTGACCTGCACTTCTCCCACGAAGCCGAGCAGGCCATTCGTCATTACAGCTGGCCGGGTAACGTGCGCGAGCTGGAAAACGCTGTCGAGCGCGCGGTTATTCTCAGCGAGAGCCCGGAAATTTCCGCCGAGCTGCTGGGCATCGACATCGAACTGAGCGATTTGGACGATGACGACCTGCTGAACAATCTGCCGACCATCAGCGGTGTCAGCGCCAACAACGCCAGCCATGAGCCGACCGAGGATCTGTCGCTGGAAGATTACTTCCAACATTTCGTCCTCGAACACCAGGACCACATGACCGAGACCGAGCTTGCCCGCAAGCTGGGTGTCAGCCGCAAGTGCCTGTGGGAACGCCGCCAGCGCCTGGGCATTCCACGGCGCAAGAGCAACGCTACCAGCGATAACTGATAACGATCCGACATCATCGCGGGGCAAGCCCGCTCCCACGCGCGTGGGAGCGGGCTTGCCCCGCGATGCGTTCAGAGGTAACAGATCAGTTCGCGCAAAAATCTGTTACCCCACCCCTCCCGCCGTAACAGATGCCGAGGCGTACGGTAACGAAATTTCTACATTTGCCCGCCCGACAACCCCGCCAGAAACCCGCAAACCCCTGATTTTGCTGGACCTGCCAAAGTTGGCACGGCACCTGCTATATGTTTGGTACAAGAACAATAACAAGCACTGCAACTCAGAATAAGAACAAGACGAAACGGCTCACGCACAATAAAAACAAGACGGCGGAGGCGCAGCTAACTGATTCTTTTGGAGAGGAGTTGTGTTTGGGGCTTGCCCCACAACCAGGCAGAGAACAACAAAAACTGCACTAAAGCAGCGCCTACACTGGTTGGATCGACAGATCAGCATCACCTCAGCGGCCAAAGCAATCCGTTTGCTCTTTACCCCCGGTTTGGGGGTCGTCCACAAGTTTCGAGCTTTGTGGACAGGGCACTCAACAAAAACAAGAAGCCCAGCAGAAAAACAATAAGAGCACGCAACGACTTCTTGGGGAGCTTAGGCTCCCCTTGTCGTTTCTCCCCCCCTGAAACACCCCTTGGCGCATCGCCTACACCATTCCCCCAGTAAATGCTAGAATCCCCGCCCATCATGCGGCCATTCTCCTATCCGTGGCCGAACATTCCTTCAAACAGTGCATCCCATGCTGAAGAAGCTGTTCCAGTCATTCCGTCCGCCCACCGGTGGTCAACACCACAGGCGCACCACGCCTGAAGTGATCAACAAGAGCCAGCACTCGCTGCAACGCAGCCAGTTCAGCCGCCATGCGGTAAGCATCGTCGACCGCCTGCAGGCCGCCGGCTATCAGGCCTACCTGGTCGGTGGCTGCGTGCGCGACTTGCTACTGGGGATCAACCCCAAGGACTTCGACGTCGCCACCAGCGCCACCCCCGAACAGATCCGTGCCGAGTTCCGCAACGCCCGGATCATTGGCCGTCGCTTCAAGCTGGTCCACGTGCATTTCGGCCGTGAGATCATCGAAGTCGCCACCTTCCGCGCCCATCATTCGGACGAAGGCGAAGGCGATAGCCATCGCTCGTCGCACAATGCCAGCGGTCGCATCCTGCGTGACAACGTCTACGGCACCTTGGAAGAAGACGCGCAGCGCCGCGACTTCACCATCAATGCGCTGTACTACGATCCGGTCAGCGAGCGCATTCTCGACTACGCCAACGGTATCCATGACATCCGCAACCGCCTGTTGCGCTTGATTGGCGACCCGGTCCATCGCTACCAGGAAGACCCCGTGCGCATGCTGCGCGCCGTGCGTTTCGCCGCCAAGCTCGACTTCGGCATCGAAAAGCACACGGTCAAGCCGATTCGTGAGCTGGCGCCACTGCTGCGCGAGATTCCCGCTGCCCGCCTGTTCGAGGAGAGCCTCAAGCTGTTCCTCTCCGGCCAAGGCGCAATCGTCTTTGAAATGCTGGTCGACCTGGAGTTGTTCGAGCCGCTGTTCCCAGGCAGCAGCCATGCCCTGGAAGAGCGTCCGACCTATACCCATACACTGATCAGCCAGGCACTGGCCAACACCGACCTGCGCGTCAAGCAAGGCAAGCCGGTTACCCCCGCCTTCCTCTTCGCCGCCCTGCTCTGGCCAGCCCTGCCGGGCCGCGCGCTGTATCTGCAAAGCCAAGGCGTGCCGCCAATCCCGGCCATGAACCAGGCCGCGCACGACTTGATCGCCGAGCAGTGCCAGCGTATCGCTATCCCGAAACGCTTCACCCTGCCGATCCGCGAGATCTGGGACATGCAGGAGCGCCTGCCGCGCCGCAGCGGCAAACGCGCCGACATGCTGCTCGACAACCCTCGTTTCCGTGCCGGCTACGACTTCCTGCTGCTGCGTGAAAGCGCAGGCGAGGAAACCGAAGAACTGGGCCAATGGTGGACTGACTACCAGGAAGCCAACGACAGCGAGCGTCGCGACATGATCCGCGACCTGGGCAACCGTGACGATGGCGCCGGTGCCGCCCCACGCAAACGCAAGCGCAGCGGCTCCAAGCGCAAGCGCAGCGGTGACGAGGCCTTTGACTGAGCATGAGCAGCCGCGCCTACATCGGCCTGGGCAGTAACCTGGCCGATCCCGCCGAACAGCTGCGCAATGCCCTCGATGCCTTGGACAAGGCCGAGGGCACCCGCCTGGCAGGCGTGTCGAGCTTCTATGCCAGTGACTCGCTGCTGCCAGGCCAGCCGCGCTACACCAATGCCGTGGCCGCGCTGGACACCTCGCTGGCCCCGCTGCAACTGCTCGATGCCTTGCAAGCGATCGAGAATGAGCAGGGCCGGGTCCGTCAGGAGCGCTGGGGGCCACGCACCCTCGACCTGGATGTACTGCTGTTCGCTGACCAGGTCATCGATATTCCCCGCCTGAAAGTGCCGCATTACCACATGCAGGCGCGCCCCTTCGTGCTCTACCCGCTGGCCGAACTGGTCCCGGCGGATTTCACCCTCGCCGATGGCCGGCGCCTCGCCGAGCTGCTCGAAGACTGTCCGTTCGTCGGTCTGGAACGCCTGTAATTCGGGCGTTGCAGGCGACGGTAACGCCAGTAACACCCGCGCCGTAACAATGCGGTAACAGGGTCATTGACTTCGCCCCCCTCGCTCACGACTATAGGCGTCCCGTGGCGTCGATGTGCCACATATCACCTATTTAGGCCCGGACGGACCTGTGCCCGAACATCACAGTCGATGATGTGCCGCTCCGGAAGATGAATGCATGCGTTGTTCGCAGTCGTTTTTCACAGCGCCTGAACGAGGATTTCCTACATGCCTGAAGTAACCCTGACCACCCTGCACGGCCGTAAGGCCAAAGGTGAGAAAATCACCATGCTGACCTGCTACGACGCGACCTTCGCCAAGGTCGCCAGCCAGGCCGGTGTGGACGTACTGCTGGTGGGTGACTCGCTGGGCATGGTCCTGCAAGGTCACGACAGCACCCTGCCGGTCACTACCGCCGAGATGGCCTATCACACAGCCTGCGTCAAACGCGGCAATGACGGCGCGTTGATCCTTGCCGACCTGCCGTTCATGGCCCACGCCACCGCCGAACAGGCCTTTGCCAACTGCGCCACACTGATGCAGGCCGGCGCCCACATGATCAAACTCGAAGGTGCTGCCTGGCTGGCCGAAACCATCCGCCTGCTGGCCGAGCGCGGCGTGCCGGTGTGCGCGCACATGGGCTTGACCCCGCAAACTGTCAATGTACTGGGTGGCTACAAGGTCCAAGGCCGCCAGGAAGCCCAAGCGCGGCAGATGCGCGCTGACGCCATTGCCCTGGAGCAAGCCGGCGCGGCCATGCTGCTGCTCGAATGCGTACCCAGCGAGTTGGCGGCGGAGATCACCCAGGCGGTGAGCATTCCGGTCATTGGTATTGGTGCCGGCAGTGCAACTGACGGCCAGGTGCTGGTGCTGCACGACATGCTCGGCCTGTCCTTGAGCGGTCGCGTGCCGAAGTTCGTGAAGAACTTCATGGTCGGCCAGCCAGATATCCACAGTGCGTTGGTCGCCTATGTCACTGCGGTCAGAGACGTCAGCTTCCCCGCCAGCGAACACGGATTCAGCGCATGAACACAGTCAAGACCGTGCGCGAGCTGCGCGCTGCCGTCGCCCGCGCGCGTGGCGAAGGCAAGCGCATCGCCTTCGTCCCGACCATGGGCAACCTGCACAGCGGCCATGCTGCGCTAGTGACCAAGGCCGCCCAGCGTGCTGATTTCGTGGTTGCCAGCATCTTCGTCAATCCGCTGCAGTTTGGCGCCGGCGAAGACCTCGACAGCTATCCACGGACCCTGGCCGCCGACCAGGAGCGCTTGCTCCAGGCTGGCTGCCACCTGCTATTCGCACCCACCGTCGAAGAGATGTACCCCGACGGCATGAGCGTGCAGACCCGGGTCAGCGTGCCGCAGTTGTCCGAAGGCTTGTGCGGCGCCAGCCGTCCTGGGCACTTCGAAGGTGTCGCAACCGTGGTCAGCAAGCTGTTCAACATGGTCCAGCCCGACCTTGCCGTATTCGGCGAGAAAGACTTCCAGCAGCTGGCGGTGATCCGCGCCATGGTGCGCGACCTGAACATGCCGATCCAGATCATCGGCGAGCCGACCGTGCGCGCCGAGGATGGCCTGGCACTGTCGTCGCGCAATGGTTACCTGAGCCCGGAGCAGCGCGCAGCGGCGCCGGCGCTGTATCGTGAACTGAGTGCGATGGCCGACGCCATTCGCCATGGTCAGCGCGACTATGCAGCGTTGATCGTTGCGGCTCAGGCGCAGCTGCTGGCAGCAGGTTTTCGCCCGGACTATCTGGAGGTGCGCCATGCACTGACCTTGCGTCCGGCAATGATCGATGATCGCGATGTGGTGGTAATTGCTGCAGCGTACCTGGGTACTACACGACTGATCGATAACCTGTACCTGCATCTGGATGAACTGACTGCCTAGGCCTTGGGGGAGCAACTGGCCTTGCTGTGTCAGTGCTGGCCTCTTCGCGGGCAAGCCCGCTCCCACAGGGACTTGCATGTTTCACGCGATCATTGTTGTGCCTGTGAGGCCCACTGCTTGCCGTGAGTCATAGTGAATCTCTCAAGGTCATCTCGATCCCTGTGGGAGCGGGCTTGCCCGCGAAGGGCCGCGCAGCGGCCCAAATTCTCCCTGCCTGCCCCCATTCCCCCCACGCAAGCAATGCCTATAATGATCCCCAGCCTGCAACCGGCAGCGACTGCCCGTTGTCCAAGGCACGATCATGCATCAAGGAAACCATCCGCAATGGCGTATTACCGTACCCCCCATGATGTGACGGCGCTGCCCGCTTGGCAGGCGCTTGTGCAACACCGCGACGCCATGCAGGGCTTCAGCATGCGCGAAGCCTTCGCTGCCGATTCCAAGCGCTTCGACCAGTTTTCCCTGAGCAGTTGCGGGTTGTTCCTCGACTACTCGAAAAACCTGATTACCGAGCAGACCCGCGAGCTGCTGGTCAACCTGGCCAATGAAGTCGATCTTGCCCAGGCCATCGAGTCGATGTTCAACGGCGAAATCATCAACGCCTCGGAAGGACGCCCGGTGCTGCACACCGCGCTGCGCCGCCCGGTGGGCGACAAGCTCAGCGTCAATGGCGTCAACGTGATGCCTGAGGTGCACAAGGTCCTCAACCAGATCACCGAGCTGGTCGGCCGCATCCACGACGGCCTGTGGCGCGGATACAGCGAAAAGCCGATCACCGATGTGGTCAACATCGGCATCGGTGGCTCGTTCCTCGGCCCGGAGCTGGTTTCCGAAGCCCTGCTGCCCTACGCGCAGCGCGGGGTACGCTGCCATTACCTGGCGAACATCGACGGCAGTGAATTCCATGAGCTGTCGGCCAACCTGCGCGCCGAAACCACGCTGTTCATCGTCTCGTCGAAGTCGTTCAACACCCTCGAGACCTTGAAGAACGCCATGGCCGCACGGACCTGGTACCTGGCCCAAGGCGGCTCCGAGGCCGAGCTGTATCGCCACTTCATCGCCGTCTCGAGCAACAAGGCCGCCGCCGTGGCCTTCGGTATTCGCGAAGAGAACATCTTCCCCATGTGGGACTGGGTCGGCGGGCGCTACTCGCTGTGGTCGGCCATCGGCTTGCCGATCGCCCTGGCCATCGGCACCGCCAACTTCAAAGAACTGCTGTCTGGCGCCTACACCATGGACCAGCACTTCCAGACCGCGCCGTTCGACAAGAACATGCCGGTCCTGCTGGCCCTGCTCGGCGTCTGGTACGGCAATTTCTGGGGCGCCAACAGCCACGCGATCCTGCCATACGACCACTACCTGCGTAACATCACCAAGCACCTGCAACAGCTGGACATGGAGTCCAACGGCAAGAGCGTGCTGCAAGACGGCACCCCGGTGAAAACCGAGACTGGCCCGGTGATCTGGGGTGGTGTGGGTTGCAACGGTCAGCACGCTTATCACCAGTTGCTGCACCAAGGCACCCACTTGATCCCGGCGGACTTCATCGTCCCTGTGGTGAGCTTCAATCCGGTCGCCGACCATCACCAGTGGCTGTACGCCAACTGCCTGTCGCAGAGCCAGGCGCTGATGCTCGGCAAGACCCGCGAAGAGGCTGAGGCCGAACTGCGCGGCAAAGGCCTGAACGAAGCGGATATCGACAAGCTCGCGCCGCACAAGGTGATCCCGGGCAACCGCCCGAGCAACACCTTGGTAGTCGAGCGCATCAGTCCGCGCCGCCTCGGCGCACTGGTGGCGATGTATGAGCACAAGGTGTTCGTGCAAAGCGTGGTGTGGGGCATCAACGCCTTCGATCAGTGGGGAGTGGAACTGGGCAAAGAACTCGGCAAGGGTGTTTACCAGCGTCTGGTGGGCGCTCAGGAAGAGTCCGCCGAAGACGGCTCTACCCAAGGCTTGATCAACTACTTCCGTGGGCGTCACCGCGGCTGATCCTACCGCTGCCCACTCTCTATCGCGGGGCAAGCCCGCTCTCACGCAGCCTTGAAGGGCGTGGGGGCAGGCTTGCCCCGCGATGGTTTCTGCCCTGCCAACTTCGTGGAACACGTTCGCTGACTACACTGTCCATCGAATGATTGCCACGACAAGAGCAGGACAACCCGCCATGTTCGATCTCAGCAAATACCCCACCGCCTTGGCCGTCAGCCAGTCCGCACAGCTGACTGTGGACGATTACCAACGCCTCTACCGCCAGTCGGTAGACGACCCAGACAACTTCTGGGCCGAACAGGCCAAACGCCTGGATTGGATCAAACCCTGGACCCGCGTGCAGCAGTCGGACCTGAAAACCGGCGAGGCGCGCTGGTTCGACGGTGGCCAACTGAACGTCAGCTACAACTGCATCGACCGTCACTTGGCCAAGCGCGGCGAGCAGACCGCGCTGCTCTGGGAAGGTGACGATCCGCAAGATTCGAACGCCATCAGCTACCGCGAACTGCACCGGCAAGTCTGCCGCCTGGCCAACGCGCTCAAGGCCCGCGGCGTGAACAAAGGCGATCGGGTATGCATCTATATGCCGATGATCCCTGAAGCGGCCTACGCCATGCTCGCCTGCGCTCGCATCGGCGCGATTCACTCGGTGGTCTTCGGCGGCTTCTCCCCCGATGCCCTGCGCGACCGTATTCTCGATGCCGATTGCCGCACCGTGATCACCGCCGACGAAGGCGTACGCGGTGGCAAACGTATCGCGCTCAAACAAAACGTCGACAAGGCCCTGGCCAGCTGCCCCAACGTCAGCAGCGTGTTCGTG
Organism: Pseudomonas sp. Je.1.5.c; assembly: GCF_051129895.1. NCBI lineage: Bacteria > Pseudomonadati > Pseudomonadota > Gammaproteobacteria > Pseudomonadales > Pseudomonadaceae > Pseudomonas > Pseudomonas sp. Je.1.5.c. The sequence goes on along the minus strand of NZ_JBCPSP010000046.1, from coordinate 28,339 downwards.
GTGCGGCGCACCGGTGGCGAAGTCGCCTGGGACAACAACCGCGACCTCTGGTACCACACCGCGACCGAACTGGCTGGCGACGACTGCCCGCCTGAGCCAATGGAAGCTGAAGACCCGCTGTTCATCCTGTACACCTCCGGCAGCACCGGCAAACCCAAAGGCGTGCTGCACACCACCGGCGGTTACCTGCTGCAAGCCACGCTGACCTTCAAGGTGGTGTTCGATTACCGTAACGGCGAGGTGTTCTGGTGCACTGCCGATGTCGGCTGGGTCACTGGCCACAGCTATATCGTCTACGGCCCATTGGCCAATGGGGCGATCTCGCTGATGTTCGAGGGCGTGCCCAACTACCCGGACACCTCGCGGTTCTGGCAGGTGGTCGACAAGCATCAGGTGAACATCTTCTACACCGCGCCAACCGCCCTGCGCGCGCTGATGCGCGAAGGCTCAGGCCCACTGCAAAGCACCTCGAGGAAAAGCCTGCGGCTGCTTGGCAGCGTCGGCGAGCCGATCAACCCGGAAGCTTGGGAATGGTACTTCGAGGAGGTTGGGCAGAAGCGCTGCCCGATCGTCGATACCTGGTGGCAGACCGAAACCGGCGGCATCATGCTCAGCCCGCTGCCAGGCAACCCGCAGCTCAAGCCAGGCTGCGCCACCCAGCCGCTGTTTGGTGTGCAGCCGGTGCTGCTGGACGAGCAGGGCAAGCTGATCGAGGGCGCAGGCGCTGGGCTGCTGGCGATCAAGGCCAGCTGGCCTGGACAGATTCGCAGTGTGTATGGCGACCATCAGCGCATGGTCGACACTTATTTCAAGCCGTTGCCCGGCTACTACTTCACCGGTGACGGCGCCCGCCGCGACGCCGATGGCGACTACTGGATCACCGGGCGGGTCGACGATGTGATCAACGTCTCCGGCCACCGCATCGGCACTGCCGAGGTGGAAAGCGCGCTGGTGCTGCACGACAGCATCGCCGAGGCGGCCGTGGTCGGTTACCCTCACGATCTCAAGGGGCAAGGCATCTACGCCTTCGTCACGCCGATGAATGGGGTCGACCCTGACGATACTCTCAAGGCTGAACTGCTGGCACTGGTCAGCAAGGAGATCGGCAGCTTCGCCAAGCCCGAGATGATCCAGTGGGCGCCTGCCCTGCCCAAGACCCGTTCGGGCAAGATCATGCGGCGTATACTGCGCAAGATCGCCTGCAACGAGCTGGACAACCTGGGCGATACTTCGACCTTGGCCGACCCCAGCGTGGTCCAGGGCTTGATCGACAAACGCCTCAACCAATGACGGCGGCCCATGGCGGGCTGCCCCCAACAGCAGGTCGCCATGGAAGCCTTACGCCGTCGTATCGAAACCCAGGTCATGAGCCTCACCGGGTTGGCCCTCGGCCAGCTCGACCTGGAATCGCCCAAAGGCGACCCTGGCTTGTTCGGACCCAAGAGCATCAGCTGGCAGGTGCATGGCGACTTCCCCAGCATGCTGGTAGGCGGCATTAGTGCGCTGATGCTGCAACTGCTGCATCCGCTGGCGTTGGCCGGGGTATGGGATCACTCCAACTTTCGTCAGGACTTGCTGGGTCGCTTGCGCCGCACCAGCCAGTTCATCTCCGGCACCACCTTTGGCTCGACCCGCGATGCCCAATGGTTGATCGACAAGGTGCGCACCATCCACCTGCAAGTGGTCGGCACCGCTGCCGATGGCCGCCCGTATGCCGCCAGTGATCCCGATCTGCTGACCTGGGTACATGTGGCCGAGGTCAGCAGTTTTCTTGCCGCGCACCTGCGTTACCGCAACCCCCATCTGTCTCGCGCCGACCAGGACGCGTATTACGATGAGATCGCACTGATCGCCGAGCGCCTTGGGGCACGTAACGTGCCTCGCTCCTGCCAGCAGATCGACGACTACCTGCAACGCATGCGCCCGCACCTGCAGTGCGACGCCCGTAGCCTTGAGGTAGTGAGCATTCTGCTCAAGGCCCCTGCCCCCAGCCGTCTGGCTGAGCCTGTGGGCAAGCTCATGCTGCAAGCGGGCATCGACCTGCTGCCGGACTGGGGCCGGGACATGCTCGGTCTGCACCAGGGGCAATTGCGCAGTCGCATGATCCGCCTGGGCATAGCCCGCACCGCGCCGGTCTTGCGCTGGGCCATGCGCGACAGCTCGGCGCATCGGGCCAGGCGGCGCATGGGCATCGACTAAGGTAATTTGGCTGGTTCTGCGGAACCGATTTAACGTGCCATACTCCAAGCACTCCCGCTTGGATAGACGAAGCTGCACATGCCCAAAGGATTGACTCGCGCCATCGGCGCCTTGCTGGCCCTCGTGGCCCTGTATAGCCTGCTCGGCTTCCTCATTCTCCCCGGCGTCGGCCTGCGTATTGCCAACCAGCAGTTGGCCAAGTACGCCACGGTGCCGGCGCAATTGACGCGTATCGAGCTCAACCCCTTCAGCCTTGAACTGACGCTTTGGGGCTTGCAGATTGGCGAGCCGGGCAAAGAGCAGGTCGGCTTCGAACGCCTTTACGCCAACCTCTCGCTCGACAGCCTGTGGAGCGGCGCCCTGCACCTGGATGCAGTGGAGCTGGACAAGGCGCGCAGCGAAGTGCTGTTCGCCAAAGACGGCAGCCTCAACCTCACCCAGCTGTTCAAACTGCCGCCCAGCGAGCCGAAAGCTGAAGAGCCGGCGAGCGATCCGTTCCCGCTGCGCATTGGCAGCATCAAGCTCAACGAAGGCTACCTGCACTTCCAGGACCTGCGTCCGAGTGAGCCCATCGAGTTTCTTTACGACTCGATGAACCTTGAGCTGAAGAACCTCAGCACCCTACCTGACGACAACGCTGACATGAGCCTGGTCGCCAATGGCCCGGCCGGTGGCCGCATCGACTGGAAAGGCACCCTGGGTCTGGCCCCGATTGCCTCCGAAGGCACCTTGAAGATCACCGACGGCAAGATGAAAGCCTGGTGGCCCTACGTGCGCGACGCTGTGCCGTTGGTCCTGGAAGACGGCGTAATCAGCCTCGACACCCACTACAAGCTCAACCTGGCAAAGGAAACCGAGCTGTTGCTGGACAACACTTCGGTGCGCATCGCCCCGTTCGCCATCAAGGCACCGGACGGCCGCCCATTGGCCCGCCTGGCGAGCCTTGAGGTCAGCGAGACCTCTATCGACCTGGCCAAGCAGTTGGTCACCGTCGGCAAGATCCGTAGTGAGAAACTGGAAACCTGGGCAGCACTGGAAAAAGATGGCCAGCTCGATTGGCAGAAGTTATTCGCCAGCCAGCCGGCCAAGGCCAGCCCAAAAGAAAAAGCCGAACCCGCTGCCGCTGAGCCCAGCAGCGAGGAGAAAGCCGCAGCAGAGCCGAGCAAGCCTTGGCAGGTATTGCTCAAGGATGTACAGGCGCGCAACTACATGATTCACCTGGCTGACCGCAGCCAGAAAGAGCCGGTAGCGTTGGACGTCGGTCCGCTCAACCTTGACCTGCAGGGTTTCGACAGCCTCAACAAGTCGCCCTTCACCCTCAAGCTCGACACTGGCGTCGGCAAGCAAGGCAAGCTGCAGGCCGCAGGCCAGGTCAACCTGGCACCGGTAACGGCCAAGCTCGATGTCACTACCAGCGATATCGACCTGCGGGTGGCCCAGGCCTACATCAGCCCGTTCATTCGCCTGGAACTGCGCAGTGGCATGCTCTCGAGCAACCTCAAGGTCGACCTCAAGAGCACCGAGCCGCTGGCCTTCAGCGTCGGCGGCAAGGCCCAGGTCAACCAACTGCACACCCTCGATACGATCAAGAACCGCGACTTCGTCAAATGGCAGCAACTGAACCTCGACGGTCTGTCCTATGTGCATGGTGATGCCCTGTCGATCGACAAGGTCAATCTGCTGCAGCCGTATGCGCGCTTCATCATCAACGAAGACCGCACCACCAACGTCGATGACCTGCTGATTCCACAACCGGCCGGTAGCGCCAGTACTGCCCAAGCCAAGCCGGCAGCGGCCAGCAACGACAAGCCGCTGGGGATTCACATCGGCCAGATCGACATCAACGATGGCTCGGCGAATTTCGCCGATCTGACCCTGACCCCCAACTTCGCCACGGCGGTGCAGCAGCTCAATGGCCAGGTTGGCACCATCGACAACCGCAAGCCGGCTCCGGCGAAAGTCGACATCAAGGGCAAGGTCGACCGTTATGCCCCGGTCACCATCAAAGGTGCGCTCAATCCATTCAACCCGATGGCCAGCCTGGACATCGCTACCAGCTTCAAGCGGGTCGAGCTGACCACCCTGACGCCCTACTCCGGCAAGTTCGCAGGTTTCCGCATCCGCAAGGGGCGGCTGAACCTCGACCTGCACTACCTGATCACCAACGGCCAGCTCAAAGCCGAGAACAAAGTGGTGGTCGAGCAGCTGCAACTGGGTGAGAAAGTCGACAGCCCGGATGCCGTGGACCTGCCCATCCGCCTGGCGGTGGCGCTGCTCAAGGATACCGAAGGCAAGATCTCGATCGAGCTGCCGGTCACCGGCGACCTTAATAATCCCCAGTTCAGCGTCATGCCGATCGTCTGGCAGACCCTGCGCAACCTGGTGCTGCGTGCAGCCCAGGCGCCGTTCAAGTTCATTGGTGGGCTGGTCGCCGGCGGCGGTTCGGAAGACCTCGGTACCGTGGCCTTTGCTCCAGGTTCCAGCGACCTGAGTGGCGACGCCCAGTCGGCCCTGGACAAGCTGGCCTCCGCCCTTAAAGAGCGCCCGGAACTGCGCCTGGAAATCGAAGGCACCAGCGCCCAGACCAGCGACGGCCCATTGATCGCCGAACAGCGTCTGGAGCGCGAGTACCAGGCTACTTGGTACAAGATCCTCCAGCGCCGTGGTGACAAGGTGCCGGCCAACGCCTCCATGTTGGTGGTAGATGACAGCGACAAGCCGGCCATGCTCGAAGGCATCTACCGCACGCGCTTGAAACAGCAGCCCCCGGGCGAATGGCAGGAACTGAGCCGCGATGAACGTACGGCCAAGCTGCGCGAAGCGGTGATCAAGTCGTGGGCGGAAAGCGCTGCACTGCTGCGTCAGCTGGGCCAGGAACGCGCCGGCAACATCAAGGATTACCTGGTGGACAAGGGCAAGCTTGAGGATGACCGGGTGTACTTCATCGATACCACCCTGGGTAAAGCCGAGAGCGATGGGCGGGTGATCACGCCGATGCATCTAGACGCTGAGTAGTATCGTCTGTCTTGGGGCTGCTGTGCAGCCCTTCGCGGCGTTCCGGTGCCTCGCCAAACCCGCTTCTACAGAGCGGCGCGGTCCCTGTACCCGCGAAGGGCTGCAAAGCAGCCCCAAAACAGACAACTCAAATCGCAACCCTGCAGCTTCCTCCCGCCTAGACCAACCGCTGCCCCGATACTGCCGGGTGATACAGCGGCTGCACTTTATTGCCCGCAGGATCGAGCAAATGGAAACTGCGCGCGCCATCGCCATGATTGAAAGGCCTATCGAGCAGGGTGACGCCGTGCGCTTTGAAATACTGGTACCAGGCGTCCAACTCTTCCACGCTGTCGACAATGAACCCGTAGTGATCCAAGGTCTGCAGCCCGTTGGCAGCCCCAGCGCCACGCCCCAACGATAGGTTGTCGTTGCCGCAGGTGAGATAGACCAGGTCTTCGTTGGCTCGGTGCAGCACTTCCATACCGAGTACATCGACATAAAAGCGCTCGCACTCCTCCAGATTGGGTACCAACAGGGCAATGTGGCGCAGACCGTTGAGTCGACCAGGGCGGGCAGGTAATTCGGACATTGGCAGGGCTCCATTTTTGTATACAATTCAAAACAGAATTTAAAACAAAAAGGACGACCTGTGTATAGCCTGTTCATCAAGACCCGTGTCAAACCCGGCAGTGCGGATGCTTTCCTGAGCGCAATCACAGCCAACGCTGCTGCCTCTGTGGCGACTGAGCCTGGTTGCCTGGTGTTCGACGTATCCCAGGATCGCCTCGACCCCGATGTGATCTATCTCTACGAGATCTACTGCGACGACGCAGCTTATGAAGCACACACACAAACCGCGCACTTTCGCGACAGCCGGCCGCTGGTTGAGCCGTTGATTGTCGATCAAACGTGTTTTGAAAGTGATGTAGTGGCGCGTAACCCGGTGAGTTGAAAGCCCACCAGGCAAATAAAAACCCCGGCCTGAGCCGGGGTTTTTGTGTGGGTGGCCAAATCCTTGTGGCCGTCGGGACAATCCTTATTCGGCTTTCAGGCCGTCAGCCGAAACGGCTTGAACGCCTTTGATTTTCTTGGCAATCGCAACAGCGGTCGTTTTCTGGGCTTCGGTGATAGCTACATCCGAGGACAGAGAAACTACCCCTTTGTTGGTCTCGACTTTGATGTCACTGCCTGGAATCCCTTTTTCAGTCAGCAGATCAGCTTTTACCTTGGTGGTGATCCAGGTGTCCTTGGTCTCTTCCTTGGCCTTGGTGACTTCACCAGCCGCCAGCATCATAGGCGCCTGGGTTGGCTGCTGGGCAAAGGCCGCGTTAGCCATGGTCAGGGTCAGAGCGGTTGCAGCAGCGGCAGCAATGGCGAACTTCTTCATACGAGACACTCCTGTTGTTCGAAAGGTCTGCGCCAGGTCTTTTGGCGTCAGGTGAAGATACTATTGCAGGGGCTGTGCCAGGTTTTTGCATTCAATAAAATCCTTATAAATCAATACCTTAGTATTTTTACTCAACAGTAGGTATCGTGCATTTTGCATGTAGCGGGATAAACCTGCGTGCAAGATGCAAGTACACCAAGGGTTTGCTGCCAGAGCACCAGCGGTAAAATCCAGGGCAAAAAAAAGGACCCCGAAGGGTCCTTTTCTTACGCTACAGCTGTGCTGTTAAACGCCCGAAGCCTTGGCCGCGGCAACGTCTTTGATCGACAGCTTGATACGGCCGCGGTTGTCCACGTCCAGTACCAGTACTTCAACTTCCTGACCTTCTTTGAGCACGTCGGTGACTTTCTCGACACGCGCATCGCTGAGCATCGAGATGTGCACCAGGCCGTCTTTGCCAGGCAGGATGTTGACGAACGCGCCGAAGTCGACGATGCGCTCAACCTTACCCACGTAGATCTTGCCGATCTCGGCCTCAGCGGTGATACCCAGAACGCGCTGGCGTGCTGCCTCAGCCGCTTCCTTGGTTTCGCCGAAGATCTTGATCGAGCCGTCGTCTTCGATGTCGATCGAAGCCTTGGTCTCTTCGCAGATGGCACGGATGGTCGCGCCACCTTTGCCGATCACGTCGCGGATCTTGTCGGTGTCGATCTTCATCGCGATCATGGTCGGAGCGTTGGCCGACAGCTCGGTACGCGATTGACCGATGATCTGGTTCATCTGGCCGAGGATGTTCAGGCGCGCTTCCAGGGCCTGGCCCAGGGCGATTTCCATGATCTCTTCGGTGATGCCGTTGATCTTGATGTCCATCTGCAGCGCGGTAACACCTTTGGCGGTACCGGCTACCTTGAAGTCCATGTCGCCCAGGTGGTCTTCGTCACCGAGGATGTCGGTGAGGATGGCGAACTTCTCGCCTTCCTTGACCAGACCCATGGCGATACCGGCAACCGGCGCCTTCATCGGTACACCAGCGTCCATCAGGGCCAGCGAAGCGCCGCAGACCGAAGCCATGGAACTCGAGCCGTTGGATTCGGTGATTTCCGAAACGACACGGATGGTGTACGGGAACACGTCAGCAGCAGGCAACATGGCCTGAACCGAACGACGGGCCAGACGGCCGTGGCCGATTTCGCGACGGCCAGCACCGCCCATACGACCACACTCACCTACCGAGAACGGTGGGAAGTTGTAGTGCAGCATGAAGGGGTCTTTCTTCTCGCCTTCGAGGGTGTCCAGCAACTGGGCGTCACGGGCAGTACCCAGGGTCGCAACGACCAGGGCCTGGGTTTCGCCACGGGTGAACAGGGCCGAACCGTGAGTCTTTGGCAGAACGCCGACTTCGATGTTCAGCGGACGTACAGTCTTGGTGTCGCGACCGTCGATACGTGGCTTGCCGTTAACGATGTTTTCGCGAACGGTGCGGTACTCGATCTCACCGAAGATTTCTTTGACTTCGGCGGCAGAAGGCTGGCCTTCTTCGCCGGAGAACTTGGCGATCGCTTGATCGCGCAGCTCGCCCAGGCGCGCATAACGGTCGGCCTTGACGGTGATGGTGTAGCCCTGGGAAACGGCGTCGCCGAACTCAGCGCGGATAGCGTTGAGCAGCTCGGTGTTGGCAACGGCAGGTTTCCAGTCCCAAGTCGGCTTGGCAGCTTCGGCAGCCAGCTCTTTGACAGCCTGGATAACGGCCTGGAACTCATCGTGGGCGAACAGCACAGCGCCCAGCATCTGGTCTTCGGTCAGCTCTTTGGCTTCCGATTCAACCATCAAGACAGCGTCGGCAGTACCGGCGACGACCATGTCCAGGCTCGAAGCGGCCAGTTGCTCGTAGGTTGGGTTGAGCAGGTAGCCGGTGCTCTCATGGAAAGCAACACGGGCGGCGCCGATCGGGCCTTCGAATGGAATGCCGGAAATCGCCAGGGCAGCCGAGGTACCGATCATCGCAGCGATGTCCGGATCGGTCTTCTTGCTGGTGGAGACGACGGTGCAGACAACCTGCACTTCGTTCATGAAGCCTTCTGGGAACAGCGGACGGATCGGACGGTCGATCAGGCGCGAGGTCAGGGTCTCTTTCTCGGAAGGACGGCCTTCACGCTTGAAGAAACCACCTGGGATCTTGCCCGCGGCGTAGGTCTTTTCCTGGTAGTGAACAGACAGCGGGAAGAAGCCCTTGCCTGGATCAGCTTGCTTGGCACCGACCACGGTCACCAGAACGGTGACGTCGTTGTCGACGGTGACGAGCACGGCGCCGGATGCCTGACGGGCAATGCGGCCGGTTTCGAGCGTAACGGTCGATTGACCGAACTGGAATTTCTTGATTACCGGGTTCACGGTTTCCTACCTTTTCAGTGGCTCTGGGGGAACTGGTTTCTTACGAATTCTTGGGCAGAACGGGGAATCGGCCCCATTGACCGTCCAGATACAAATCGAGGCTGGGAGCCTGGCTGCTGGGCGGATAAACCGCTCAGCGATGCCAGGCTGCCAACCTCGAAGATACGCGTAGCGTGTCCGACGGTAGCGCTGCCAAGCAGCACTGCCGAAGAATGCGACACGCCATGCACACCACTGGCCAGGCCGCTATTAGCGACGCAGACCCAGACGACCGATCAGGGCGCTGTAACGAGTGGTGTCTTTGCCCTTCAGGTAGTCCAGCAGCTTGCGACGCTGGTTAACCATACGGATCAGGCCACGACGCGAGTGGTGGTCTTTACCGTTGGCCTTGAAGTGGCCTTGCAGTTTGTTGATGTTGGCGGTCAGCAGAGCAACCTGCACTTCCGGGCTACCGGTGTCGCCGGCGGCTTGCTGATAGTCGGCAACGATTTGAGCTTTTTCTTCAACGCTGAGGGCCATTTGGCATCTCCAGATAAACGGATCCCGCAAGCGGGGTCCAATAGGCCAGGGACGAACCCTGTATTAATAAAAAGAGGTGTGACCGTGCCTACTGACAGCCATCCTCGTATCCACCTGTGTCAGCCAAGGCTTTCGCAGCTGGTATCGGTCATTCCGACCGAATCAAGCGACGCGGCGCAATGCGCCCGTCTTCGCTCACTTCACCGATACCGATGAAGCGACCATTGTGATCTTGTACCCGGACCATGCCGAACTGCGGCGCATCCGGCGCACGTACTGCCTGGCCATGCAGCCAGTAGAACGCACTGTGCTCGGATAGATGCACCAGCGGCCAGTCCTGCAACCCGCTATCGGACGGCATCAGGAAGCGATCGAGCGCTTCATTGCCACCTTCGGCATGGGCTTGTTCGAGCGCCTCGAGGGTCACGGTCTGTGCCAACTCGAAGGGGCCAGCCTGGGTTCGACGCAGTTCGGCGACATAGGCACCACAGCCCAGCGCCTCACCGATATCCTCCACCAGGGTACGAATATAGGTGCCTTTGCTGCAACCAACCGACAGGCGCGCACGGGTGCCTTCGCACTCGAGCAGCTCCAAGCGGTTAATAGTAACAGAACGCGCCTCGCGCTCCACTACCTCTCCTGCACGGGCCAATTTGTACAACGGTTGACCGTCACGCTTGAGCGCCGAGTACATCGGCGGGATCTGGCTGATCGGGCCGCGAAAACGTGGCAGCAAGGCCTCGATATCGGCGCGACCAACGGTCACCTCGCGAGTCTGCAAGACTTCGCCTTCGGCATCGGCGGTATTGGTAGTCTGCCCCAACTGCATGACCGTCTCGTAACCTTTATCGGAATCGAGCAGGTATTGGGAGAACTTGGTCGCTTCACCGAAGCACAGCGGCAACACGCCGGTGGCCAGGGGATCGAGACTGCCGGTATGGCCGGCCTTCTCGGCATTGAGCAACCAGCGGACCTTCTGCAAGGCGGCGTTGGAGGTGAACCCCAATGGCTTGTCGAGCAGGATGATGCCGCTGACGTTGCGGCGGATTCGTTTGACCTGGGCCACCCGTTACTCCTTGGTGTCCGGCTCGTTGGAACCCTGATGCAGACGGTCTTCAGCCACTGCACGCTCGATCAGTGCCGACAGGTGCACACCGCGGCTGACGCTTTCATCGAAATGGAAATGCAGTTGCGGCACGCTGCGCAGTTGCATCGAGCGCCCCAGGTGCAGGCGCAGGAAGCTGGCGGCGCTGTTCAGGGCCTTGACCGACTGCTTGATCGCGTCGGGGGCATCTTCCTGGCCCATGACCGTGATGAACACCTTGGCATGGCCCAGGTCACGGCTGACGTCGACGGCGGTGATGGTCACCAGGCCGACGCGCGGGTCTTTGACTTCACGGCGGATCAGCTCGGCCAGCTCACGCTGCATCTGATCGCCAATGCGTTGGGTACGGCTATATTCTTTTGCCATTCTTTGCTACCTGTAACTTAAAGCGGCAAACGCCCGGCCAGGCTTGAAGCCGGACCGGGCGCTACCTGCAGAGGCGTTGCCAACCGCCCTGGGGCGGGGCTTCTGCCAGCTCGACCCTTACAGGGTACGAGCCACCTGGACTTTCTCGAAGACTTCGATCTTGTCGCCGACCTTGACGTCGTTGTAGCTCTTGACGCCAATACCGCACTCCATGCCCGAGCGGACTTCGGCCGCGTCGTCCTTGAAGCGACGCAGCGATTCCAGCTCGCCTTCGAAGATCACCACGTCCTCGCGCAGAACGCGGATTGGACGGTTGCGGTGAACGGTACCCTCGATGACCATACAGCCAGCGATGGCGCCGAACTTCGGCGAACGGAACACGTCACGCACTTCGGCGACGCCCAGGATGTTCTCGCGAACATCGCTGCCGAGCATGCCGGTCAGTGCTTTCTTGACGTCTTCGATGATGTCGTAGATCACGTTGTAGTAACGCATATCCAGACCTTCCTGCTCGACGATCTTGCGGGCACCGGCATCGGCACGCACGTTGAAGCCGAACAGCACCGCGTTGGACGCCAGGGCCAGGTTGGCGTCGCTCTCGGTGATACCACCGACGCCACCACCAATCACGCGCACCTGCACTTCGTCGTTGCCCAGGCCGCCGAGCGAGCCCTGCAGCGCTTCGAGAGAACCACGAACATCGGTCTTGAGGACGATGTTGAGGGTCTTCTTCTCTTCTTGACCCATGGTCTCGAAGATGTTTTCCAGCTTGCCAGCGTGAGCACGGGCCAGCTTGACCTCACGGTACTTGCCTTGACGGAACAGAGCGACCTCACGGGCCTTCTTCTCGTCAGCCACTACCGACAGCTCGTCACCGGCTTCCGGCGTGCCGTCCAGGCCGAGGATCTCGACTGGAATGGCCGGACCGGCTTCTTTCACAGGCTTGCCGTTCTCGTCGAGCATGGCGCGAACGCGGCCATAGTTCGAACCGCACAGGACCATGTCGCCCTGACGCAGCGTACCGTCCTGAACCAGGATGGTGGCAACTGGGCCGCGGCCCTTGTCCAGGCGCGATTCGACCACGACACCACGACCAGGCGCGGTTGGGGTGGCCTTGAGCTCGAGGATCTCGGCCTGCAGCAGTACGGCTTCGAGCAGCTCGTCGACACCGGTACCCATCTTCGCCGAAACCTTGACGAATGGAGTGTCACCACCCCAGTCCTCGGAGGTCACGCCTTCGACGGACAGCTCGTTACGAATGCGATCGAGGTCGGCACCCGGCTTGTCGATCTTGTTCACTGCAACGACCAGCGGAACGCCAGCTGCCTTGGCATGCTGAACGGCTTCGCGGGTTTGCGGCATCACGCCGTCGTCCGCCGCCACCACCAGAATGACGATGTCGGTCGCCTTGGCACCACGGGCACGCATCTGGGTAAACGCAGCGTGACCTGGGGTGTCGAGGAAGGTGACCATACCGCGGTCGGTTTCGACGTGGTAAGCACCGATGTGCTGGGTGATACCACCGGCTTCGCCAGCGGCAACCTTGGCACGACGAATGTAGTCGAGCAGCGAGGTCTTACCGTGGTCAACGTGACCCATGACGGTCACAACCGGAGCACGCGGTACGCTCTCACCTTCGAACTTCAGCGATTCGGCCAGGGAATCTTCCAGGGCAGTGTCGCTGACCAGGGTGACCTTGTGGCCGAGCTCTTCGGCGACCAGCTGAGCGGTCTCCTGATCGAGCACCTGGTTGATGGTGACCGGAGTACCCATCTTGAACATGAACTTGACCACTTCAGCGCCCTTGACGGACATCTGGTTGGCCAGGTCGGAAACCGTGATGGTCTCGCCGATGGTCACGTCACGAATGACTGGACCGGTCGGGCTCTGGAAGCCATGCGCGTTGCGCTTTTTCAGCTTGCCCTTGCCACGGCCACCGCGACGGAAGCCATCGCTTTCTTCTTCGGTGGTACGCGGAGCGGCACGAGGCGTCGGAGCTTTTTCTTTCTCCTTGACCTTGACCTTGATCGAGACGCGCGGCGCTTCGCCACGACCGCCACGACGATCTTCATCGCGGGTGCGGTTTTCGGTGCGACGCGCTTCTTCTTTCTTGCGCTCGGCTGCGCGGACTGCGGCTTCTTCGCTCACAGGCTCCTGGGCCGCAGCTGGGGCAGCAGCCACCGGGGCAGCGGCAGGCGCGGCCTCAGGCTTGCTGGCAACAGCGGCTTGTGGCGCTTCGCGACGGGATTGCTCCTCGGCGCGCTGACGCGCTTCGGCGTTAGCCTTGTCGCGTGCAGCGTTTTCAGCGGCGCGGCGCTCTTCCAGCTCGCGGTTCTGCTCAGCCTGGATCTCTTCCGGGCTGCGCTGAACGAAAACTTTCTTCTTGCGTACTTCTACGCTGATGCTCTTGCTACCGGCGACACGCAGGGTGCTGGTGGTTTTGCGCTGCAAGGTGATCTTGCGCGGCTCTTCCACTTTTGCCTTGTGGCTGCTCTTCAGATGAGCCAGCAAAGCCTGCTTCTCATTGTCGGTCACTACCTGACCGGCGTCGGTGTGCGGCAGACCTGCCTCACGCATCTGCTGCAGCAGGCGCTCAACCGGTGCAGCGACCTCTTGGGCCAATTCTTTCACCGTGACTTGCGTCATGCACTTCTCTCCTCAGGCCGCGCCTAATTACTCGAACCAGTGGGCTCGGGCGGCCATGATCAACTTGCCGGCACGCTCTTCGTCGATGCCGTCGATGTCGAGCAGGTCGTCAATCGACTGCTCGGCCAGGTCTTCGCGGGTAACCACGCCGCGCACCGCCAGTTCGGCCGCCAGGTCCTTGTCCATACCCTCAAGCGAGAGCAGGTCTTCGGCCGGATGGGCGTCTGCCAGTTTTTCCTCGGTAGCGATGGCTTTGGTCAACAGGCGGTCCTTGGCACGAGCGCGCAGCTCGTTGACGATATCCTCGTCGAAGCCATCGATGTTGAGCATTTCTTCCAACGGTACGTAGGCAATTTCTTCCAGGCTGGTGAAGCCTTCGTCGACCAGCACCTGGGCGAGCTCTTCGTCGACTTCCAGCTCGTCGATGAAGTTGCGCAGGATGTCGCCAGTCTCGGCTTGCTGCTTGGCCTGGATGTCCTTCTCGGTCATCACGTTCAGGGTCCAGCCGGTGAGCTGGCTTGCCAGGCGAACGTTCTGACCACCACGACCGATGGCCTGGGCCAGGTTGTCCTCGGCCACGGCGATATCCATGGCGTGGGCATCCTCATCAACGATGATCGCCGCGACTTCAGCCGGCGACATGGCGTTGATGACAAATTGCGCGGGGTTCTCGTCCCACAGGACGATATCCACACGCTCACCGCCCAACTCGCCGGACACCGCCTGGACACGCGAACCACGCATGCCGATGCAGGCGCCTTGCGGGTCGATGCGTTTGTCCTTGGAGCGAACGGCGATCTTGGCGCGCGAACCCGGATCACGGGAAGCGGCCATGACCTCGATGAGGCCTTCGGCGATTTCCGGCACTTCGATGCGGAACAGTTCGATCAGCATCTGCGGCGCGGTACGCGACAGGATCAGCTGCGGACCGCGGTTCTCAGTGCGGATTTCCTTGAGCAGCGCACGCAGGCGCACGCCAACCCGGAAAGTCTCGCGTGGAATGATGTCTTCGCGAGCCAGCAACGCCTCGGCGTTGTTGCCCAGGTCGACGATGACGTTGTCGCGGGTGACCTTCTTCACGGTGCCGGAGATGATCTCGCCAACACGTTCGCGGTAAGCGTCGACCACTTGCGCACGCTCGGCCTCGCGGACCTTCTGCACGATGACCTGCTTAGCGGTCTGAGCGGCGATGCGACCGAATTCGATAGACTCGATCTTCTCTTCGATCACGTCACCGACCTTGGCTTCAGGGTGGGTCTCGTGAATCTTGTCCAACCAGGTCTCGATCGCCGGATCATCAAGATCGGCTTCGTCGACCACGGTCCAGCGACGGAAGGTCTCGTAGCTACCGGTGTGGCGGTTGATTTCCACACGCAGGTCGACTTCGTCCTCAAAACGTTTTTTGGTTGCAGTGGCCAGAGCCACTTCCAGCGCCTCGAAAATGACGCCGGGCGGTACACCCTTTTCGTTGGATACCGATTCAACAACCAGCAGTACTTCTTTGCTCATCGTACGCCTCGCCTTGCGCAAGCCATTGGGCCCGGATAGTCCGCCGGGTCCGGCACGTCTCAGTCAAAACTGGGAATAATATTGGCCTTGTCGATCGAGTCGATCGGCAACAGGAACTCTTGATCGTCTACCTGGACGACCACATCCTGCTCCTCCACGCCGCGGAGAAGGCCCTGGAAGTTACGACGACCCTCGAAGGGTGAACGCAGCTTGATCTTCACTTGCTCGCCGGCATGCGAGGCAAACTGTTCAAGCGTGAACAGCGGGCGATCCATGCCAGGAGAGGACACTTCAAGGGTGTATTCGGAAGTAATCGGATCTTCCACATCGAGGATCGCGCTGGCCTGTCGGCTGACTGCTTCGCAGTCGTCCACCAGGATTCCGCCTTCCTTGTCGATGTAGATACGCAGCACCGAATGCTTGCCCTGGGAGATGAACTCGATCCCCCAGCACTGATAGCCCAGACCCTCGACAACCGGGGCCAACAAGGCCTGCAACTGTTCTAGCTTGCTCGACACCTGAACCCCCTCGTGCATGCTGTGCAAATAAAAAATGGGCAAAGCGCCCATCCCTGAAAGCGCCGTTGGACAACGACGCCTAAAACTGTTCGGCTAGCAAAAAGCCCCTGAAAAGGGGCTCCGCTGAAGCTGGTTGCGGGGGCTGGATTTGAACCAACGACCTTCGGGTTATGAGCCCGACGAGCTACCAAGCTGCTCCACCCCGCGACAAAGCTGGGGCGAAAGTATAAGACTGAACCCGCTACTGGGTCAATCCGACCTCCACCTACAAGAAAGCCCGCTAAAGCGGGCTCTCTTGCTTCAATTGGTACCGAGAAGGGGACTCGAACCCCTACACCCTATGGGCACAACCACCTCAAGGTTGCGTGTCTACCAATTCCACCACCTCGGCAATACTACTTCTTGAAACCCGTTACTTCTGCTCTTGGCTCGGAGGAGGTACATCACCAGTGTTGGTGGCTTCGCTCTTCTGCTCCTGGAGCACCGGTACATCATCATTTACTGCCGGCTTCTGCTCTTTAACTTCCAAAACTGCTGGATCTGGCAGACCTGCTTGAGTCAGCTGGTGAGCTTGCTCTTTCGCGAAGTATCCTAACCCAAGTGCAGTTAAAAAGAAAGTGGCAGCGAGTATAGCAGTAAATTTACTCAGGAAGGTAGCAGAACCTTGGCTTCCGAACACAGTATTAGAAGCACCTGCGCCGAAAGATGCACCTGCTTCCGCACCTTTACCCTGTTGCAGCAATACCAGCACTACCAGTGCCAGTGCAGCCAACAGATGAAAAACAACTACGACTGTTTCCATCATTTGTTCAGTTTCCTGCGGCGCGACAAATTGCACCGAATTCGTCTGCGTTCAGGGACGCTCCACCAATGAGCCCCCCATCGATATCCGGCATGCCGAACAGTTCGGCCGCATTGGCCGCCTTCACGCTGCCGCCGTAGAGAAGCTGCACATTCTCGGCAACTTCGGCGTTCTCTGCCGCCAACTGCTTACGGATGGCAGCATGCACATCCTGAGCCTGTTGAGGCGAGGCCGTCAAACCCGTACCAATGGCCCATACAGGCTCATAGGCGATTACAGCATTGGCAAAAGCCTTAACACCGAACTCATCGATGATACTGCTTAGTTGACGCCCTACAACTTCGAGCGTCTTGCCTGCCTCACGCTCTTCGAGGGTTTCCCCTACGCAAAGCACTGGCGTTAAACCACTTGCCTGAGCGGCTGCAAACTTGCGGTTGAGCACTTCATCGCTTTCACCAATGATTTGGCGACGCTCAGAGTGCCCGACCAGCACCAACTTGCAACCCACTTCAGCTAACTGACTCGGTGCAACTTCGCCGGTCAGCGCGCCCTGTTCGGACTGTACAGCAGAATTCTGTGCTCCAACGATAATTCCTTTACCAGCCAACCCATCAATCACGTGACTGATGAACAAGGCGGGAGGAAAAACCGCAACTTCTACACCGCTCGGCAGGGACAGATTGCTCAAGCCCTGGGTCAGCTCAGCGACGCTGGCGCGGGTACCGTGCATCTTCCAGTTACCAGCTACCATGGGGCGACGCATGCTTTACCTCGTCGGTCAAAGTGGGCGCAGATCTTACCCAACCCGAACTGCGCTGGCAAGGGTCTTTCACGCACAAACTTCGGCAACCAGCTTAGCCAAGGCTTCGGCATGGCCACGGACCTGATGTTCATCATCGCCTTCGACCATCACCCGCACCAGCGGCTCGGTGCCGGACTTGCGCAGCAGCACCCGGCCGCGACCGGCCATCGCCTCAGTAGCCTTGGCACTGGCTTCTTTCACCGCAGGGTTTTCCAACGGATCGTCGGCACCGGCACCATAGCGCACATTGATCAGCACCTGAGGGCACTTGCGCACCGCCTGACGCGCCTGGGCGAGGTTCTCGCCACGACGCTTGAGTGCCATCAGCACCTGCAGCGCGGCAATGATCGCATCACCGGTGCTGGTGTGGTTACAGCACACCACGTGCCCGGAGTTTTCCCCACCGAGGATCCACTCACGCTCGATCAGCTCGGCCATCACGTAGCGGTCGCCAACCTTGGCGCGCACGAAGGGGATATCAAGCTCCTTGAAGGCCAGTTCCAGGCCCAAGTTGCTCATCAGGGTACCCACCACCCCACCCTGCAGCTTGTCGCGTTCCTGCAGGTCCCTGGCGATGATGAACAGCAGTTCGTCGCCGTCGACGATAGCGCCGGTATGGTCAACCATCAGCACCCGATCGCCATCACCATCGAAGGCGATGCCCAAATCGGCATGACCGACCAACACCGCAGCCTGCAGCGACTCGATATGGGTCGAGCCACAGTTCAGGTTGATGTTCAGGCCATCGGGCTGTGCGTGCAGCACCGTGACATCGGCGCCCAACTCGCGGAACACGCTTGGCGCGACTTTGTAGGTAGCACCGTGAGCACAATCGATCACCAGCTTCAGACCTTCGAAGCTGGTGCTGCTCGGGACGCTGCTCTTGCAGAACTCGATGTAGCGACCCGCGGCATCGTTGATCCGGGAAACTTTGCCCAGCTTGCTCGATTCGACCACATTCATCGGCTGGTCGAGGAGCTCCTCGATCATCATCTCGACTTCGTCGGGCAACTTGGTGCCCTGACCGGAGAAGAACTTGATACCGTTGTCATCATGAGGATTGTGCGAAGCACTGATAACGATCCCCGCCTCGGCGTGGAAGGTGCGAGTCAGGTAGGCGATCGCCGGAGTTGGCATCGGCCCGAGCAACATCACATCGGCACCCGCCGCGGACAAACCGGCCTCCAGCGCAGATTCGAACATGTAGCCAGAAATCCGCGTGTCCTTGCCCACCAACACCCGGCAAGCACCCTGCTTGCGGAAGGCCATTCCTGCCGCCCAGCCCAGCTTGAGCATGAAGTCCGGAGTAATCGGATATTCGCCAACGCGGCCACGGATACCATCGGTACCAAAGTATTTTCTGCTCATAGGAACTCCAGTGTACTTATTCGGCGTTCTGCACGGCGGCGATCATGCGCACCACATCGACTGTCTCAGCCACATCGTGCACACGCAGGATGCTTGCACCCTTGGTCATGGCCAGGGCGGCCAGGGCCAAGCTGCCATACAACCGCTCACCGACCGGACGATCCAGGGTCAGGCCGATCATGCTCTTGCGCGATACGCCCACCAACAGCGGGCGACCGAGGCGATAGAGCGCCTCCATGTGCTTGAACAGGCTCAGGTTGTGCTCGAGGGTCTTGGCAAAACCAAAGCCCGGGTCGAGGACGATCTGCTCGGCGCTGATTCCGGCCGCCACGCAGGCCGCCATACGCTGTTCAAGATAGCGCGTCACGTCGACGGTGACATCGTCGTAGTGGGGGTTGTCCTGCATGTTATCCGGGTCACCGCGCATGTGCATCAAGCACACCGGCAAGCCGGTCGCCGCGGCGGCGTCCAACGCACCATCGCGCTCCAGCGCGCGCACGTCGTTGATCAGGCCTGCGCCCAGACGGGCCGACTCGCGCATCACTGCTGGGGTAGAGGTATCGACCGAGATAACCACATCCAGGCGACTGTTGATCGCCTCGACCATCGGCGCCACGCGCTCGAGCTCCTCGGTGACAGACACTGCCCGGGCACCTGGACGAGTGGACTCGCCGCCGATGTCGATCAAGGTGGCACCTGCCGCGACCATGGCTTCGGCATGGCGCAGGGCTTCATCGCGCTGGCTGAAACGGCCACCGTCGGAGAAGGAATCAGGGGTGATATTGAGAATACCCATGACATGGGTACGGGACAAATCAAGAACCCGGTTGCCGCAAGGCAACCGGGTCGGGTACAGCTGTGAGGTCATGATAACCCTTAGTGTTGAGCCGCAGGACCGCCGATCGGCGACTCCGGTCGATCACCCTGGGAAGCCTGGTTGCCGGAGGTGCCGGCATCGTTATCCCAGTCACGAGGCTCGCGTGGTGTACGACCGGCCATGATGTCGTCGATCTGGTCGGCATCGATGGTTTCGTACTTCATCAGGGCTTCGGCCATTGCGTCAAGCTTGTCGCGGTTCTCGGTGAGAATCTGCTTGGCCGTGGCATAGCACTGGTCGATGATGCTGCGCACCTCGGAGTCGATCAGCTTGGCGGTTTCGCCCGACACGCTGGCGTGCTGGGAACCTGCACTGCGACCCAGGAACACCTCGCCTTCTTCCTCGGCATACATCAGCGGGCCCAACTTCTCGGACAGGCCCCACTTGGTGACCATGTTCCGCGCAATCTGGCTGGCACGCATGATGTCGTTGGAGGCACCAGTGGTGACGCCATCGAAGCCCAGGGTCATTTCTTCGGCGATACGGCCGCCGTACAGCGAGCAGATCTGGCTGATCAGCGCACGCTTGGACAGGCTGTAACGGTCTTCCTCAGGCAGGAACATGGTCACACCCAGCGCACGGCCGCGCGGAATGATCGAGACCTTGTAGACCGGGTCATGCTCAGGCACGACACGACCAACGATGGCGTGACCTGCTTCGTGGTAAGCGGTGTTCTGCTTTTCCTTCTCGGACATGACCATGGATTTGCGCTCGGCGCCCATCATGATCTTGTCTTTGGCCAGCTCGAACTCCTTCATTTCAACTACCCGCTTGCTCGAACGAGCAGCGAACAGCGACGCTTCGTTGACCAGGTTGGCCAGGTCGGCACCGGAGAAGCCCGGAGTACCACGTGCAATAACGGCAGGGTTGACGTTCTCGCCAATCGGCACCTTGCGCATATGCACTTTGAGGATCTGCTCGCGACCACGGATATCCGGCAGCCCTACCACCACCTGGCGGTCAAAGCGACCAGGACGCAGCAGCGCCGGGTCGAGCACGTCTGGACGGTTGGTGGCAGCGATAACGATGATGCCATCGTTCATCTCGAAGCCGTCCATCTCGACCAGCAATTGGTTGAGGGTCTGCTCGCGCTCGTCGTGACCGCCGCCCATGCCGGCGCCACGGTGGCGACCGACGGCGTCGATTTCATCGATGAAGATGATGCACGGCGCGTGCTTCTTGGCCTGCTCGAACATGTCACGAACGCGGCTTGCGCCAACACCCACGAACATTTCGACGAAGTCGGAACCGGAAATAGTGAAGAACGGCACCTTCGCTTCACCGGCGATGGCCTTGGCCAGCAGGGTCTTACCGGTACCTGGCGGGCCAACCATCAGCACGCCGCGTGGAATACGACCGCCCAAACGCTGGAATTTGCCCGGATCGCGCAGGAACTCGACCAGTTCGCCAACTTCTTCCTTGGCCTCGTCGCAACCGGCGACGTCAGCCAAGGTAGTCTTGACCTGGTCTTCGGAAAGCAGGCGCGCCTTGCTCTTGCCGAAGCTCATCGGCCCGCCCTTGCCGCCCGCACCGCCCTGCATCTGGCGCATGAAGAACATGAACACCGCGATGATCACCAGGATCGGGAAGCTGGCTACCAGCAGTTGGGTCCAGATGCTTTGCTGTTCAGGCTGCTTACCTTCGACAACAACATTGTTGTTGACCAGGTCGCCAATCAGGCCGTTGTCGGCGATGGCCGGACGTACGGTCTTGAAGTTGTCGCCATCGGTGCGCTTGCCGGTAATGACGGCACCGTCGACCGTGACTCGCTCGACCTTACCGTCTTTGACCTGCTGGATGAAGTCAGAGTAGTTGAGGGTTTGCGGCTCGTTCGGGCTGGAGAAGTTGTTCATCACCGTCACCAGGACGGCCGCGATGATCAACCACAGGATCAGATTCTTTGCCATGTCGTTCAATTAGCTACCCTCTGAGGTCGGCGCACGACGCAGCCGTGCCTCGCATGATATTCACCGCCCTAACTTACTACATTACCCACGCATCCGCAGGTGCCGTCTGTAACCCTTTGTGAAACCTAGACTACACGAAGTTCGGACAATCCTGACGCGGCGGCTGATTGGAATTAACTATCACCCACCACGCCAAGTGCCATTTCACGCCCCTTTGAAGCCCCTGCCGAGCAGGTATTGCTCACGGGATCGATCCCGCGAGGAGGACGGCTTGCGCATCTGCACCTTGTCGAACTTGCTGCGCACGTCCTTGAGGTACACATCAAAACCTTCGCCCTGGAAGATCTTGATCAGGAAATCTCCGCCTGGACGCAGAACCCGGGTCGCCAGGTCCAGTGCCAACTCGCAGAGGAACATGGCCCGCGGCATGTCCACCTCAGGCGTACCACTCATATTGGGGGCCATATCGGAAATCACAAGGTCCACGTGTGAATTGCCGACCGCTTCAAGGATGCTTTGCAGCACCGCGTCCTCGGTGAAGTCGCCCTGAATGAAGGTGACATCCGGGATCGAGTCCATTTCCAGGATGTCGGAGGCGATCAACCGACCTTGGCCACCAATCAGACGACTGGTCACCTGCGACCAGCCACCCGGGGCCGCGCCCAGGTCGATTACGCTCATGCCAGGACGGATCAACTTGTCCTTTTCCTGGATCTCCAGCAGTTTGTAGCTCGCACGCGAGCGATAACCATCCTTCTGCGCCTGCTTGACGAAAGGATCGTTGAAATGCTCTCTCAGCCAGTTATGGCTGCTTTTAGAACGCTGTACCACGGGGCACCTCGATGATTAGCGTCGTGATTGACTGGGCGGAGCCACAGGCCCTCGGGTAAAATGGCTACCAATTTTACAGAATCAGACGAAAAGGGTCAGATTATGCCGCTCAATAACGAGCAGAAGAAGCAGTACAAGTCTATTGGTCACGACCTGAAGCCGGTCTTGATCGTTGCCGGCAACGGCCTGAACGAAGGCGTTATCGCCGAATTGGAACGCGCCCTGGCCGACCATGAGCTGATCAAGGTCGAAATTCGCTCCGAGGATCGCGAAGAACGTGCCGCCGCCATCGCCGGGCTGTGCAAGGCCGGCCGCGCCGAACTGGTGCAGACCATCGGCAAAAAAGCGCTGATCTACCGCAAGAACCCGCAACCGAACAAGCAGCTGTCGAACATCCACCGCTTCAAGTAACGGTGGCTCCGATCAGTGGCGCGCCTTGCGCGCCCTGACCGGGACCGGCTGGGCCACCAGCACGATGCCGGAGAAGCCCAGCACCAAAAAGCAGAACATCTGCCAACGTTCGCCCACGGATATCCCGTAGCGTAGCGTGTAGTAGCTGACGCAGGCAGCAAAGCCGAGCAGCAGCATCTGGCCGCGAAATTGCCGCCACCAGGCCGCCAGGCCCTCCACCCTCGCCAACACCGCCAGCTGGGTCATCAACCCGAGCCAAGCCACGCCAATCAACCAACGGTCGATCTGCGCAGCCACGTCGTGCACCAGCAACGGCGCCAGGCCACTGACCTTGAGCGCCGGCACCAAGCCCACATGGAACACCCACAAGCCGCCGACCCAGAATACCTGGGCCAGCTGCCAGAGGATCCCCTCGAGGGATGGCGCGCGCTGGCGCCGGTCAGATGTGCTTGACTTCGACAATCTCGTACTCGACCACACCGCTAGGTGTCTTGACCGCTGCAACATCACCCTCTTCCTTGCCAATGATGGCTCGGGCGATGGGTGCGCCAGCAGAGAGCTTGCCCTGCTTGATATCGGCTTCGTCTTCACCAACGATCTGGTAGGTCACTTCTTCACCGGTCTCGGCGTTAGCCAAGAGCACGGTGGTACCGAAGATCACTTTGCCAGTATGCGCAATGGTGGTGATATCAATCACCACCGAGTTCTGCAGACGGCCCTCGATGTCGCGGATGCGCGCTTCGACCATGCCCTGCTCCTCACGGGCGGCATGGTATTCGGCGTTTTCCTTGAGATCGCCCAGTTCGCGGGCTTCGCCAATAGCCTGACTCAAGCGCGGACGCTCGGTCTTGCTCAAGAACAGGTGCTCTTCTTCCAGGGCGCGAGCGCCCTGGACGGTCATCGGGTACTTGGTAATGCTCATGCTTTGAGTCCTGCATGCAGATCCTGCAAGCGACGAACGGTCTTTTCAGGGCCGAATTTCAGCGCTTCACAGATGGCTTCACCGGCCGCAATGGTAGTTGTGCAGTAAATCTTGTGCTGCAGCGCATTGCGACGAATCGAGTAGGAGTCAGCGATCGACTGGCGGCCTTCGGTGGTGTTGATGATCAGCGACACTTCGTCGTTCTTGATCATGTCGACCACGTGCGGACGACCTTCGGTCACCTTGTTCACACGGCGCACCTTCAGGCCAGCCGCTTCGATAACCTTGGCGGTGCCGACAGTTGCAACCACTTCGAAGCCCAGGGCGATCAGGTCGCGGGCAACGCCAGCCACTTGTGGCTTGTCGTCGTCACGCACGCTGATGAACGCGGTACCACCAGTCGGCAGCACTTCGCTGGCACCCATCTGGGCTTTGGCGAACGCTTCACCGAAGGTGTCACCGACACCCATGACTTCACCGGTCGATTTCATCTCAGGGCCGAGGATCGGGTCAACCCCCGGGAACTTGGCGAACGGGAAGACGGCTTCCTTGACGCTGTAGAAGTTCGGGATGATTTCCTGGGTGAAGCCCAGCTCTTTCAGGGTTTTGCCGGCCATTACGCGGGCAGCGATCATGGCCAGGGAAGTGCCGATGCACTTGGACACGAACGGCACGGTACGCGAGGCGCGCGGGTTGACTTCGATCACGTAGATCTTGTCGCCCTGCAGGGCCAACTGCACGTTCATCAGGCCGACAACGCCCAGCTCCAGGGCCATTTTGGCGACCTGTACGCGGACTTCGTCCTGCACTTCCTTGCTCAGCGAGTAAGGTGGCAGCGAGCACGCCGAGTCGCCGGAGTGAACGCCGGCCTGCTCGATGTGCTGCATGATTGCGCCGATCACCACGTCAGTGCCGTCGCACACCGCATCCACGTCCATCTCGATGGCGCAGTTGAGGAAGTGGTCGAGCAGTACCGGGCTGTCGTTCGACACCTGTACCGCTTCACGCAGGTAGCGCTTGAGCTCGTCCAGTTCGTAGACGATTTCCATGGCGCGGCCGCCCAGTACGTACGACGGGCGCACAACCAGCGGGTAACCGATGCTGCCAGCAGCGCGGATGGCTTCGTCTTCGCTGCGCACGGTGGCGTTTGGCGGCTGCAGCAGGTTCAGACGCTGAACCATCTGCTGGAAGCGCTCACGGTCTTCGGCACGGTCGATGGCATCCGGGCTGGTACCGATGATCGGTACGCCGGCTTCTTCCAGGGCACGCGCCAGTTTCAGCGGGGTCTGGCCGCCGTAGTGGACGATCACGCCTTTTGGCTTCTCGACGCGGCACACTTCCAGCACGTCTTCCAGCGTCAGCGGCTCGAAGTACAGGCGGTCGGAGGTGTCGTAGTCGGTGGAGACGGTTTCCGGGTTGCAGTTGACCATGATGGTCTCGTAACCGTCTTCACGCAGCGCCAGAGCCGCGTGTACGCAGCAGTAGTCGAACTCGATACCTTGGCCAATACGGTTCGGGCCGCCACCCAGGATCATGATCTTGTCGCGGGTGGACGGGTTGGCTTCGCACTCTTCCTCGTAGGTGGAGTACAGGTAGGCGGTGTCGGTGGCGAACTCGGCGGCGCAGGTGTCGACGCGCTTGTACACCGGGAACACTTCGAGCTTGTGGCGGTGACGGCGCAGGTTCTTGTCGGTGATACCCAGCAGCTTGGCCAGACGCTGGTCAGAGAAGCCTTTGCGCTTGAGGCGCAGCATCAGGTCTTTGTCGATGGCCGACAGGGCCAGGGTCTTGACCTTCTCTTCTTCCTTGATCAGATCTTCCATCTGCACCAGGAACCACATGTCGATGCCGGTCAGAGCAAAGATTTCTTCGCAGGTCATGCCCGAACGCATGGCATCAGCGACGTACCAGATACGTTCGGCGCCCGGCACGGTCAGCTCGCGCTTGAGGATGCCGGCAGCTTCCGGGCTGGCCAGGTCGACTTTCGGGTCCAGACCGCAGGCACCGACTTCCAGGCCACGCAGGGCTTTCTGCAGGGACTCCTGGAAGGTACGGCCGATGGCCATGACTTCACCCACGGATTTCATCTGGGTGGTCAGGCGCGCGTCGGCTTTCGGGAATTTCTCGAAGGCAAAGCGTGGCAGCTTGGTGACGACGTAGTCGATCGACGGCTCGAAGGAAGCCGGAGTGCGGCCGCCGGTGATGTCGTTCTGCAGCTCGTCGAGGGTGTAGCCAATGGCCAGCTTGGCGGCGATCTTGGCGATCGGGAAGCCGGTGGCCTTGGAAGCCAGGGCGGACGAACGCGATACGCGCGGGTTCATCTCGATGACGACCATGCGGCCGGTATTCGGACAGATACCGAACTGCACGTTGGAACCGCCGGTTTCGACACCGATTTCACGCAGCACCGCCAGCGAGGCGTTGCGCATGATCTGGTATTCCTTGTCGGTCAGGGTCTGCGCTGGAGCAACGGTGATCGAGTCACCAGTGTGCACGCCCATCGGGTCGAAGTTTTCGATCGAGCAGACGATGATGCAGTTGTCCTTTTTGTCGCGGACCACTTCCATCTCGTACTCTTTCCAGCCGATCAGCGATTCGTCGATCAGCAGCTCTTTGGTCGGCGACAGGTCCAGACCACGGGTGCAGATTTCTTCGAACTCTTCACGGTTGTAAGCGATACCACCGCCAGTGCCACCCATGGTGAACGACGGGCGAATGATGCATGGGAAGCCGAGCTTCTCGAGGACCGCATTGGCCTCTTCCATGCTGTGGGCGATACCGGAGCGCGGGCATTCCAGGCCGATGTCCTTCATGGCCTTGTCGAAGCGCGAACGGTCTTCAGCCTTGTCGATGGTGTCGGCGTTGGCACCGATCATCTCTACGCCGAACTTCTCCAGAACGCCGTGGCGCTCCAGGTCCAAGGCGCAGTTCAGTGCGGTCTGGCCACCCATGGTCGGCAGAACGGCGTCCGGACGCTCTTTCTCGATGATCTTGGCCACCGACTGCCACTTGATCGGCTCGATGTAGGTGGCGTCGGCCATGGCCGGGTCGGTCATGATGGTGGCTGGGTTGGAGTTCACCAGGATGACGCGGAAACCTTCCTCGCGCAGGGCCTTGCAGGCCTGGGCGCCGGAGTAGTCGAATTCACAGGCCTGGCCGATCACGATCGGGCCGGCACCGAGAATCAGGATGCTTTTGATGTCTGTACGTTTTGGCATGGTGGTCACTCAAATCCGGGGTCAGTCGGCAAGCCGCTTTGAACAATCTGGGTCAGGCGCATCCGGGCGCGGCGCGAGCCGGTCCGGGGCCTTGAAGCAGGATGCTCAGCGGCGCTTGGCCATGGCATCGGTGAAACGATCGAACAGTGGCGCGACGTCGGTCGGGCCAGGGCTCGCTTCAGGGTGGCCCTGGAAGCTGAACGCGCTCTTGTCGGTGCGCTCGATACCCTGCAGGGTGCCATCGAACAGCGACTTGTGAATGGCGCGAACGTTGCCCGGCAGGGTGGCTTCGTCAACAGCAAAACCGTGGTTCTGGCTGGTGATCATGACCACGCCGGTGTCCAAGTCTTGGACCGGGTGGTTGGCACCGTGGTGACCGTGGCCCATTTTCACGGTCTTGGCACCGGACGCCAGGGCCAGCAGCTGGTGGCCGAGGCAGATGCCGAATACCGGAATCTCGGTTTCGAGGATTTCCTTGATTGCCTGGATGGCGTAGTCGCACGGCTCAGGGTCACCAGGGCCGTTGGACAGGAACACGCCGTCCGGGTTGAGCGCCAGCACTTCGCTGGCCGGGGTCTGGGCTGGCACCACAGTCACGCGGCAGCCACGGGCGACCAGCATGCGCAGGATGTTCAGCTTGACGCCGTAGTCGAACGCGACCACGTGGTACGGCAGGTCGGCAGCTTCGATGGTCGGGTGGCTGTCGGTTTTCAGCTCCCACACGCTGGAGCGCCACTCGTAGCGCTCTTTGGTGGAAACGACCTTGGCCAGGTCCATGCCCTTCAGGCCTGGGAAGCCGCGAGCAGCGGCGATGGCGGCTTCTTCGCTGATGTTGTCACCGGCCAGGATGCAGCCGTTCTGGGCGCCCTTTTCACGCAGGATGCGGGTCAGGCGGCGGGTGTCGATGCCAGCGATGGCGACGACGTTGTGTTCTTTCAGGTACTCGGACAGCGACTGGGTCTTACGCCAGTTGCTCGCCACCAGCGGCAGGTCACGGATGACCAGGCCGGCAGACCAGACGCGGTTGGATTCGGCGTCTTCCGGAGTCGTACCGGTGTTGCCGATGTGCGGGTAAGTCAGGGTAACGATTTGCTGGGCGTAGGAAGGGTCTGTAAGGATTTCCTGGTAGCCGGTCATAGCGGTGTTGAACACCACCTCACCAACGGTCTGCCCGTCGGCTCCGATGGCTTCACCGCGAAAAATGCTGCCATCGGCAAGGGCGAGTATGGCTGGCTTAGTCAAGAAGACCTCCCGTAAATCAAGCCTGAAAGGGCGATCGCAGGTTGCAAAAAAGCGGAGTGACGTATGGACACGTCACCCCGCTTCATGTGCTGAATTTCTCTGCGCGCTTTTAGTGGACACACTAAAGCTGTAGCTTACAGGAATGAGGGTTTTCGGTCTACCGCATATGTGTCTCTAAAACACAGGATTGCGACAGACCTGGTACTCACCCTGGGCGCTCGTGGGAGCGGGCTTGCCCCGCGATCGCGCCAGGCCGGCCGCCAGTGGCTTTGGCTGACCAGCCCAGCGTTGTGCCTCAGATGCCTTAGAACGAAGCGTTAGC
>NZ_JBCPSP010000045.1:0-41372 GCF_051129895.1 Pseudomonas sp. Je.1.5.c | reverse complement strand
ACGCGGGGCAAGCCCGCTCCCACGCAAACGCTCTCTGCGTCTTACAGCACCTGACGCAGGAACGCCTGGGCGCGCGGATCCTTCGGCGAATCGAAGAACGCCACCGGCGCCGAGTCTTCCAGCAATTTGCCGTGATCGAAGAACAGCACCCGATCAGCCACTTCGCGGGCAAAGCCCATCTCGTGGGTCACGCAGACCATGGTCATGCCTTCCTGCGCCAGGGTCTTCATGACGTCCAGCACTTCGCCAACCATCTCTGGGTCCAGCGCCGAGGTCGGCTCATCAAACAGCATCACCTTCGGGTCCATCGCCAGCGCCCGAGCAATCGCTACCCGCTGTTGCTGGCCACCGGAGAGCCGCGATGGATACTCGTTGGCTTTCTGGCCGATGCCCACCTTTTCCAGCAGCGCCCGCGCCTTGGCTTCGCGGTCCGTCCTGTTGCGCTTGCGCACGACTTTCTGCGCCAGGCACAGGTTCTCCAGCACGGTCATGTGCGGGAACAGGTTGAAATGCTGGAACACCATGCCGACTTCGCGGCGATAGGCGTTGATGTCGGTCTTGGGGTCATCCAGCTGCAGGCCATTGATCGACACATGACCGGCATCGAAGTGCTCCAGGCCATTGAGGCAGCGTAGGAAGGTCGATTTACCCGAGCCCGACGGGCCCAGCACCACCACCACTTCGCCCTTGGCCACCTGCGTGGTGACGTTGTCCACCGCACGCACCACCTGGCCGCGGGTGTCGAACACTTTCAACAGATCACGGACTTCAATCACTTTGCGCAAGCCTCCGCTCGAGCCGGCTGGCAAGGTGCGACAGCGGCAGGTTGATCAGCAGGTACAGGCCTGCCACGCAGAACCAGATCTCGAAGGTCGAGAACGAGGTGGTGATCGCCTCGCGACCGCTCTTGGTCAGCTCGGTGATGGCGATGACCGAGACCAGCGAGGTGTCCTTGACCAGGCTGATGAACTGCCCAGCCAGCGGCGGCAGTACGCGTTTGAACGCCTGCGGCAAAATCACATGACGCATCGACTGCCCGGCATTCAGGCCCAGCGAGCGCGCCGCCTCGTTCTGCCCCTTGGCAATCGACTGCACACCGGCGCGCACGATCTCCGCGACGTAGGCGCCCGTGAACAGCGCCAGCGCCGCCACCCCAGCGAACTCGCGAGACAGATTGAGCACAGTGCCGATGAAGAAGTAGAAGATGAAAATCTGCACCAAAAGTGGTGTGCCGCGTACCAGTTCGACGTAGACCGTCGACAAGTCACGCAGGGTCGGGTTGTTCGACAACCGGCACAAACCGGCGATCAGGCCGATCACCAGGCCCAACGCACCGGACACCACCGACAGCCACAGCGTGGTCCACAGGCCCCAGGCCAGCGGACCGGCCGCCCAGTGCCGGGTTACACCGATCTGATCGCCTTCGGCGACGTCGTCACCGCGGCTCAGTTGCAGGCTGTCCTTGGCCACGTCCAGCACCTGCTCTTGGCCATCCTCGCCCTTGAGCGTGACGCGGGCGCTGTCGCCTTGCAGGACGATGTCCTGCACGGTGCCATAGCTGGCTGCGCGCTGAGCCTCTTCGGCCTGGTAGGCGAAGTACTGGGGAACGCGGTTCCAGCGCCACTCGTAGGACATCAACGAGGTGGCGAAGTACAGGCTGATCGCCAGGCCCACCAGCACCAGCGCGGTCAGCGCGTGCCAGGGCCACTGGGCTTTCTTGTGTTTGATCACGTGGGGTACTTCCGTAAATGCGAACGCGCAGGGTTTGCCTGCGCGTTGGGATCAAAGCCTAGGCTTGTGGCCTGCTTATTCCATTTCCTTCAGCCAGTCCTTGTTCTTGAACCACTTGTCGTGGATACGATCGTAGGTCCCGTCATGCTTGATCTGGTGCAGGAAGTTGTTGATGAAGTTGATGCTGTCGTAGTCGCCTTTCTTCAGGCCGAAAGCCAGCGGCTCGTAGGTGAAAGGTTCTTCGAGGAACAGCAGCTTGCCAGCGCCGGCCTTCTCCACCGCCACCACGTTGTACGGCGCGTCGTAGACGAAGGCATCAGCCTTGCCGTTGACCACGTCCATCACCGCTTCCTGCTCGTTGTCGTAGCCGTGGTACTTGGCTTTGCTGATCAGCTTCTTGGTGACCATCTCGCCGGTGGTGCCGAGCTTGGAGGTAACGCGGTACTTCTCGTTGTTCAGGTCTTTATACGACTTGATCTCACCCGCCAGCTCCTTGCGGATCAGCAGGGTCTGGCCGACGACGATGAACGGTTCGCTGAAGTTCAGGCGCAGGTTGCGCTCTTGGGTCAGGGTCATGCCGCTGCCGATCATGTCGAACTTGTTGGTCAGCAGGGCTGGGATGATGCCGTCGTAGGCGGTGGAGACGGTCTCGAGCTTGACGCCCATGGACTTGGCCATGGCCTTGAGGATGTCCACTTCGAAGCCGATGATTTCACCGCGCTTGTTGGTCATCTGGAAGGGCATGTAGGTCGGGTCCATGCCGACCCGCAGGGTACCGCTCTTGACCGCGTCGTCGATGGCGCCGGCCTGGGCGCTGGCCACTGCGACCAGCGCGGTGACGCCGACCAGCAGTCGCGACAGGTATTTCTTCATCATCACCAAGTCCCCTAGCGAAAAGAGTACGAATCTTATTGTTGGCAGTAACGGTCCTACAGACCGCTGCGAAATATCGGATGGGATGCTAACGCATGCGCGGCTCGGGACCTAGAGCCTGGGGGGACTTTGTTGGCCAAAATAGGCCTATGGGCTGCTTTGCAGCCCATCGCGGGCAAGCCCGCTCCTACAGGTCGTGCATCGAACCCTGTGGGAGCGGGCTTGCCCGCGAAGGGCCGCAAAGCGGCCCCCATGCTGGATCAGGCACCTACCAAGGAAGGCTGTGCCTCATTCTCCGGATGCAACGGCAACAGCGGCGAATGCGGATCGCTGTTGATCGAGTTGCGCCAAACATCGATCCAGGCCGAATTGTGCTCGGCCCAGACCCGCTCATGCAGACGCGACAGCGCCACCGGATCGCTCAACAGCGCCAGACGGGTATTGCCGTCCAGCCCTTTCGGCCCGACTTCCAACGCCTTGGCGATGCGCTCTTCACGCAGCGCTTCGATCGGTGCCGCCTGGCCATGCCGGGCAGTCCCCATCGCGCAGGCCAAAGCGTTCTGGCGTGGGTCGACCACTGCCCGCACGAAGCCGTCATGCAGCGCATGCCAGCGGTTCTCGTGGGTGTACTGGTCGGTCGCCAACAGCTCGTGCGGGGTCGCGTATTCCTCAGGAATGAGGAACAGCTTCTCGTCCTTGGCCCGCAGGCCCAGGCGCACCCGGCTGGAGATCACCGAAACCGGGATCGACAGCACCAGCGAACCAACGATCGGCGCCAACCACCACAGGAAGCTTGGGTTCAACCAGGCCACCAACGCGGCCCAGGCAAAGCCCAACAGGGTCTGTGGACCATGGCGACGCACCGCTTCGCTCCACGGGGTGGAGTCGTCGTCACGCTGCGGCGAGTTCCAGGTCGCCGCCCAGCCGAGGAACGCGGCCAGGACGAAGCGGGTATGGAAGATCATCCGTACCGGCGCCAGCAGCATCGAGAACAGCATCTCGATCAGCATCGACAGGGTGACCTTGATCCGCCCACCGAACTCGGTGGCGCCCTTGGCCCAGATCAGGATGATGCTCAGCAGCTTGGGCAGGAACAGCAGCACGATGGTGGTGGAGAACAGCGCAATGGCCTTCTCCGGGTGCCATTGTGGCCACAACGGGTAGAGCTGGAACGGCTCGATGAAGTACTGCGGCTCCATCAGGGTGTTGGTCGCCAGCAAGGCGGTCGACAGCACCAGGAAGAAGAACCACAACGGCGCCGACAGGTACGACATCACCCCGGTAAGGAACACCGCACGGTGTACCGGGTGCATGCCCTTGACCAGGAACAGGCGGAAGTTCATCAGGTTGCCATGGCACCAACGCCGGTCGCGCTTGAGCTCATCGAGCAGGTTGGGCGGCAACTCTTCATAACTGCCTGGCAGGTCGTAGGCGATCCACACTCCCCAGCCGGCCCGACGCATCAGCGCCGCTTCGACGAAGTCGTGGGACAGAATCGCACCGGCGAAGGCGCCCTTACCGGGCAACGGCGCCAGGGCGCAGTGCTCGATGAACGGCTTCATCCGAATGATCGCGTTGTGCCCCCAATAGTGCGATTCGCCCAGCTGCCAGAAGTGCAGGCCAGCGGTGAACAGCGGGCCGTATACGCGGGTAGCGAACTGCTGCAGTCGCGC
This sequence comes from Pseudomonas sp. Je.1.5.c, assembly GCF_051129895.1. NCBI lineage: Bacteria > Pseudomonadati > Pseudomonadota > Gammaproteobacteria > Pseudomonadales > Pseudomonadaceae > Pseudomonas > Pseudomonas sp. Je.1.5.c. The sequence continues at coordinate 37,095 of NZ_JBCPSP010000045.1, read as the reverse complement.
GTACAGGGTGTCCATCCCCGAGGCCTTCGGCGCGGTCTGGATGATGCCGGCATCCGGGTTGGCCTCCATCAGGCGCACCAGGCTGCTCAGGCAGTCACCACTCATCACGCTGTCGGCGTCGAGTACCACCATGTACTTGTACTCGCTGCCCCAACGACGGCAGAAGTCGTCAAGGTTGCCGCTCTTGCGTTTGACGCGACGGCGGCGACGGCGGTAGAAGATGCGGCCAAAGCCCTTGGCCTCGCGGCACACGTCCAGCCAGGCCTGCTGTTCGGCAACGGCGATGTCTGGATCGTTGGTGTCGCTGAGCACGAAGAAATCGAACCGATCGAGGTTGCCGGTGGCGGCCACCGACTCGAAGGTCGCGCGCAGACCGGCAAACACCCGTGGCACGTCTTCGTTGCAGATCGGCATTACCAGCGCGGTACGCGCTTCGGCGGCGATCGGCTCGCTACCGGCACTGCTGCCGGAGATCTTGTACTTGTCACGCCCGGTGAGCAGCTCGAGGAAGCCCATCAGCGCGGTCCAGAAGCCCGCCGACACCCAGCAGAAGAGGATACCGAACAGAATCAGGATGGAGGTCTGCAATGCATACGGCCAGACCTGCACGACGGTGTCCCACAGCGACTGGTTCATGATCTCGTCGAGATCGACGAACGACCAGCCCTGGTACGGCAGGATGCCTTTCATGTACCAGCCGGCAACGATGGTCTGACCGAGCATCAGCGCCAGCAAGATATAGCGACGCAGCGAGCCGACCCAGCGCCAGCGCGCTGGCGGCAGTTCGCGTTTGGGCGGCTGCGGTGCGTTGGTGCGGCCCGTCATGCGCCGCCACATGCGCACAAGGATGTTGGTGCGCCATGGCTCGGGCAGAACCCGGGTGCGCTTGATCGGCGGGGCGATCTTCAAGCACAGCCGACCGCTGCCGTCGACGCCGAGCATTTCGGCGTCTTCCAGCTCGGCGGCGCTGCCCACGGTCAGGCGTGGGCCCACAGAGGCCTGTACGGCCTCGGTGGCAGTGGCGGCCGGATTGGCCGCCAGGCGTTGGTGCAGCTCGCTGAACGAGGCGCAGTTGGCGAGTTCCGCCCGCTGCTCGTCGCTCAGTGGTAAGTGGGCCAGGTACTCGCCAAGCGATTCTGGCCTTGCGCTTGAGTTACTCATCGGCAGGCAACTGATAGCTCCAGGTTTCGGTCAGCACCTTCTCGGTGGTGGCCGGGGCCCCGTTGGTGGACGCCGCATCGGCGGCTGGTTGCTCGGCAGGCTTTTCAGCCTTGGCATGCTTGGCCGCAGCCTTGTCATGCTTGGTGTCCTTGGCCGGCTTAGGTGCTTCGACCGGAACGTCCTGCAGCAGGGCAGCGCGCATCTCGGTGGACTTCTTCGGGTCCTGGATCTTCAGGCGCAAGGTCAGGCGCCAGCCCTTGGTCTCTGGGTTATAGCGCAGATTGTTCTCGACCACCTCAGCGTTGTCGCCAACGCTGATCTGGCTACGCACCTTGGCGTCTTCCTTCAACGCAGCCAGGGCGGGGCCAGCGAAATCGACCAGGAAAGCCACGCTGCCGTCCGGCTGACGGATCAGGTTGGACTGCTTGACGTCACCGGTCGAACGCAGGGTCTGCTTGACCCAACCCAGCTCTGGGGCCTGGAACTTAGGCTCGTCGATGGTCCAGTGCAGGCGGTAGTCGTAGTCGGCTGGTTTACCTGGCTCTGGCAGGGTCTCCGGGCTCCAGAAGGCAACGATATTGTCGTTGGTCTCGTCGGCGGTCGGGATCTCGACCAGATCGACGGTGCCTTTGCCCCAGTCGCCCTTAGGCTCGATCCAGGTGCTTGGACGCTTCTGGTAGTTGTCATCGAGGTCTTCATAGTCGCTGAAGGCGCGGTGACGCTGCATCAGGCCGAAACCACGCGGGTTCTCGACGCTGAAGTTGCTCACAGCCAAGTGTTTCGGGTTGTTCAGCGGGCGCCACAGCCATTCGCCGTTGGCGGCATGGATCGACAGGCCTTCGGAGTCGTGCAGGGCCGGACGGTAGTTCATGACCTTGGAGGGCTGGTTAGGGCCAAACAGGTACATGCTGGTCAGCGGCGCGATACCCAGGCGGCTGACGTGATCACGCAGGTAGATGCGCGACTTGACGTCGACGATGGTGTCGTTGCCCGGGCGCACGGTCAGCTTGTAGGCGCCGGTGGAACGCGGCGAGTCGAGCAGGGCGTAGATCACCAGGTGCTTGTCGGCGGGCTTGGGCTTCTCGACCCAGAACTCGGTGAAACGCGGGAATTCTTCGCCGGACGGCAGCGCGGTGTCGATGGCCAGGCCACGGGCCGACAGGCCATAGGCGTGGCCCTTGCCGACGACGCGGAAATAGCTGGCGCCAAGCAAGGTCATGATCTCGTCTTGCTTGTCGGCCTTGTTGATCGGGTAGAGCACGCGGAAACCGGCGTAGCCGAGGTTTTCGACGGTCTTGGCGTCGTGCGGCACGTCCTGGAACTCGAAGCGGCTCGGGTCGTACTTGATTTCCTCGACCTTGGTGGCGGTGACCTGGTTGATCTTCACCGGTGTGTCGAAGTGCATGCCCTGGTGGTAGAAGGACAGCTTGAACGGCGTCTTGTCCTTGGCCCACTCGGCCTTTTCCTGAAGGAAGCGGATTTTCTGGTAATCGGCGTACTTCATGTCGCGGAACACCGCCGGCAGATTGCTCTTCGGTGCTTCGTACTTCTGGCCGGCCAGATCCTTTGCCTTGGCTGCAACATCGTCAAGATTGAATGCCCACAGCTGGCCAGCGCTCATCAGGCCGACCAGTGCTACGCCAGCCGCCAGGGCCTTGCGCAGCCGATTGCCGGGGATTCTTGGTGCATTACAGGGACTTACAATCACGAGCAACCCTCGCCGAAAACAGATCATGAAACCAACGGCCAGCGACCAATGCCGGGTTGGCGAGCACTGTTCGGACCCCGTGAGGGCGTAATGATTCCCCAAACGGATCCAGACAATGCTCGAGTCAAGGTGAAACGAACCTGCGAACGCAGGTTCACGCAGCGCGCGATTATCCAGCAGGCCGCGTTACAACGCATCAGGCTGTACAAACTATTTATCGTACAAACCCCCTTGTTTTCCTGCAAACAGGGGGTTATTTCGCCTCAGATTTGTAACATAAATGTTACGGGGCCATCATTGACCAGGTGCACCTGCATGTCGGCGCCAAAACGACCGCTGGCAACGTCCTCGTGCGAGGTCCGTGCGCGCGCCAGCAGATAGTCGAACAACTCGGCGCCCAGCGCCGGTGGCGCGGCAGTCGAGAAGCCCGGGCGCATGCCGCTACGCGTATCTGCCGCCAGGGTGAACTGGGACACCAGCAGCAAGCCGCCGCCGATGTCCTTGAGCGACAGGTTCATCTTGCCGTCGGCATCGCTGAACACCCGGTAGTTGAGCAGCTTGTGCAACAGCTTATCGGCATGTTCACGGGTATCTTCAGGCTCGACTGCCACCAGCACCAGCAAACCCTGGTCGATGGCACCGACGATCTCCCCCTCTACCTCGACTCGCGCCCCGCGCACTCGCTGCAGCAAACCTTTCATGCTTCTTCCAAGGGCAGGTCGAGCAGGCGCCGGGCCATCTGATCGGCAGCGCGCACCAACGCATCGGTGATACCGGGCTCCGACGCGGCATGACCGGCATCGCGGATAACCTTCAGCTCACTGTTGGGCCAGGCCTGATGCAGCTCCCAGGCGTTGTCCAGCGGACAGATGACGTCGTAGCGGCCATGCACGATCACCGCTGGCAGGTGGGCGATCTTGGGCATGTCGCGGATCAGCTGGTCCGGCTCCAGGAAAGCATTGTTGGTGAAGTAGTGACACTCGATCCGGGCGATCGACAGTGCGCGCTGTGGCTCGGAGAAACGATCGACCACCAGCGGATTGGGGCGCAGGGTCGCGGTCCGGCCCTCCCAGGTCGACCAGGCCTTGGCCGCGTGCATCTGGGCGATCTGGTCGTTGCCGGTCAGGCGCTTGTGGAAGGCCTTGACCAGGTCGTCGCGTTCATCGGCGGGGATCGGCGCGATGTAGTCCTGCCAATAGTCAGGGAACAGGCGGCTGGCACCTTCCTGGTAGAACCAGCGGATCTCCTGCGGGCGGCACAGGAAGATGCCGCGCAGGATCAAGCCATGCACGCGCTCGGGGTGGGTCTGGGCGTAGGCCAGGGCCAGGGTCGAACCCCAGGAGCCGCCAAACAGCACCCACTTGTCGATGCCCAGGTGCTGGCGAATGCGCTCCAGGTCCTCGACCAGATGCCAGGTCGTGTTGTTCTCCAGGCTCGCGTGCGGCGTGGAACGGCCGCAACCGCGCTGATCGAAGGTAATGATGCGATACAGGTTTGGATCGAAATAGCAGCGGCTCTGCGCGTCGCAGCCGGCACCCGGCCCTCCGTGGATGAACACCACTGGCAGACCTTCCGGTGAACCGCTCTCATCGACATACAGCACATGCGGCGCTTGCACGGCCAGATCGTGCCGGGCGTAGGGTTTGATCTGCGGGTACAGGGTCTGCATTGCGCACTCCATGAAGGGCTATTCTTCGGCTGGCGCCATCATAAACCCGAATCATGCCAGGGCGCACCGGCAACGAGTGCTAACAATCGGCGTCGCCCTCTCGGACTTGGCTGCCCTTAAGATAGCGCCCTGCCCATCAACACCGAGGGAGCCCATGAAAACATTGACCATCGCTGTTCTCGCGCTGCTGTCTTTTACCACTCTAGCTGCACCGCCGGAGCCGCGTCTGGAACTGCAAGCTGCCATCGCCATGGCCGACGCCGCGCAGAGCGCCGCTCAAGCCCAGCATTACAACATCGTCATCAGCATCCATGACCAGCACGGCAATCTGAAGTACTTTCGGCGCATGGACAACACCAGCGTCGGTAGTATCCAGGTCGCGCAGTTGAAAGCATCGACGTCAGCCAGCTTCCCAGTCGAGTCCGGTGTGCTCGCTGAGCGCAGTGCGGGACTGCCTGCTAATCCTTATGGCTCGATCCCGGGGTTCTTGCTATTGGAAGGCGGGCTGCCGATTTTCGACCAGCACAAACGTCACGTCGGCAGCATTGGCATCAGCGGCGCCACACCTGAGCTGGACAAGGCGTTCGCCAATGCTGGCGTCGAAGCCTATACAGCCTGCAAAAGTCACCAGTACGCTAAAACCTGCAGCGGGCGGTGACGACAGTCTCCGCTCGCTGCGCCATTATTTGCCGTAGCGCTCCCGGCCCCATGCCAGGAGTGTTTCCAGCAAGCCGTTGAGTACCACCTGAGTAGGCCGGGCCAGATCCTCACGGTAAGTGAACGGCTCGATCTCCTCCATATAGGTGCTCTGGGCCAACTCCAGTTGCACCGCATGGATGTGCTGCGCAGGGTTGCCGTAGTGACGGGTGATGTGCCCGCCCTTGAAGCGTCCGTTGAGCACGTGGCTGTAACCTTCGGCCCCAGCGCACACCCCCTTGAGCCGCTCGGCCAACTGCGCGTCGCAGCTGGCGCCGTTGAACGTGCCAAGGTTGAAGTCCGGTAGTTTGCCCTCGAACAGATGCGGGATATGCGAGCGGATCGAATGTGCATCCCACAGCAGGGCATAGCCAAACGCTTCGCGTAGACGCGCCAACTCGTGCTTGATCGTGTCGTGATAGGGGCGCCAGATCTGCTCCAAGTAGGTCGCACGCTCGTCAGCAGAAGGCGTCAGGCCGTCTTTGAACAGTGGCTCGCCCTCGAACAATGTGGCCGGATACAGGCCCGTGGTTGCTCCGGCGTACAACGGCTTGTCATCCTCAGGCCGATTGAGGTCGATGACAAAGCGTGAGTATTGCGCCGCCACAACACTTGCGCCCAGCTCACGGGCGAAGTCGTACAGCAGGGGAATGTGCCAGTCGGTGTCTGGCAGGCTGCGCGCCTGATCGACCAGCCCATCGCGCACAGCCGGCGTCAGGCCAAGGCCTGCATGCGGCATGCTGATCAGCAGCGGCAGCCGACCTTGATGGAAACTCAATACCTTGTGCATGTCTGCCTCGCTCAATTGGAAATCTCGTGGCCGCGGCGCACCACGCGCTTGGGCAAGTCACCGCCGAGCCAGTAGGCAAGGTCGGCGGGGCGTTCGATCTGCCAGGCGATGAAGTCCGCCAGCTTGCCGACTTCCAGCGAGCCGTGGCTGGCGCCCAGCCCGAGCGCGGTAGCAGCGTGCAGGGTGACGCCGGCCAGGGCCTCCTCCGGGGTCATGCGGAACAACGTGCAGCCCATGTTCAGCATCAAGCGCAGCGACAGGCCTGGCGAAGTGCCTGGGTTAAGGTCGCTGGCCAAGGCGATCTTCACGCCATGCTTGCGCAGCGCGTCCATCGGCGGCAGCTGGGTCTCGCGCAGGAAGTAGAAGGCGCCCGGCAGCAGCACGGCAACAGTGCCAGCCGCAGCCATGGCGATGGCATCCTCTTCGGTCATGAACTCCAGGTGATCGGCAGACAACGCCTGGTAGCGTGCCGCCAGGCTCGATCCATGCAGCGACGACAACTGCTCGGCATGCAGCTTGACCGGCAGGCCCAGTTCTCGGGCCTTGATGAACACCCGCTCGACCTGGGCCGGGGAGAACGCCAGGTGCTCGCAGAATGCATCCACTGCATCTACCAGGCCCTCGGCCGCCAGCGCGGGTAGCAGCTCGTCGCAGATATGCGCGATGTAGTCATCGGCCCTGCCTGCGTATTCCGGCGGCAGCGCATGAGCGGCCAGGCAGGTGCTGCGCACGGTCAGTGGCAGCTCTTCGGCCAGGCGCCGGGCCACGCGCAGCATCTTGCGTTCGTTGGCCAGGTCCAGGCCGTAGCCGGACTTGATCTCCACGGTAGTGACGCCATCGCGCATCAGCGCTTGCACGCGCTGGTGGGCACTGGCGAACAGCTCGTCCTCGCTGGCCGCACGGGTGGCCCGCACGGTGCTGGCAATGCCGCCGCCTTGCGCGGCAATTTCGGCATAGCTGACGCCCTGCAGGCGCTGTTCGAACTCGCCGCTGCGGTTACCGCCGAACACCGCGTGGGTGTGGCAGTCGATCAGCCCTGGGGTAACCCAGGCGCCCGCCAGATCCACCGTGCGCTCGGCATCGACCGGCGGCAGTTCGCGACGCGGGCCGATCCACTCTATCAGGCCTGCGTTGCTGACGATGGCCGCGTCGTCGATGATCGAGTAGCTGCCCTGGGCCATGCTGGCCACGTGGCAATGCTGCCAAAGGGTTCTCATAGAGCGTCTCCGTTACTAGCGATGCAGCTCGGCGTGTTCCCTGGCCAGCTCGCCCTGGCCTGCGCTCGGCTTGCACCACAGCAGGTAGGAGGCCACCAGGAACACCACCCAGACCACACCGACGAGCAATGCCGCCTGGGTATCCGGGAAGTAACCGAGCACCGCAAAGATGAACACCATGAAGGCAATCGCCAGCGCTGGTCCATAAGGCCAGAACGGCACCGGGAACTTGAGCTGGGCCGCCTCTTCGCGCGTCATCCGGCGACGCATGGCGACTTGTGTGACCAGGATCATCAGCCACACCCACACCGTCGCGAAGGTGGCGATCGAGGCGATCAACAGGAACACGTTTTCCGGGATCAGGTAGTTGAGCACCACACCGATCAACAGCGCCGCGCCCATCACCAGCACCGTGAGCCACGGTACGCCGTGTTTCGACAGTTGGGCAAAACCGCGTGGCGCGTGGCCCTGTTGCGCCAGGCCATACATCATCCGGCCCGCGCCGAAGATGTCGCTGTTGATCGCCGACACAGCCGCAGAAATCACCACCACATTGAGCACGGCGGCAGCCGAGCCGATCCCCAGGTTGCTGAAGATCTGCACGAACGGGCTGCCTTGGCTACCGATCTGCGGCCACGGGTACAGGCACATCAACACGAACAGAGTAAGCACATAGAACAGCAGGATGCGCAGCGGCACGGCGTTGATCGCCTTGGGAATCACCCGCTGCGGATCCTTGGCTTCACCGGCGGTGATGCCGATGATTTCAATACCGCCAAAGGCGAACATCACCACGGCAAAGGAGGCGATCAAACCGCCGATACCGTTGGGCATGAAGCCGCCATGCTCGAACAGATTGCCGACCCCCACGGCAGCGCCGTTGCCGACCTGGCCAAAACCGAAGGCCATGATGCCCAGGCCGGCGAGGATCATCGCCACGATGGCGCCGACCTTGAGCAGCGACAGCCAGAACTCCATCTCGCCGAACACCTTGACGTTGCACAGGTTCAGCCCACCGATCAGGAAGACGATGCCCAGCACCCAGATCCAGCGCGGCACGTCGGGGAACCAGAAGCCCATGTAGATACCGAAGGCGGTCACGTCGGCAATGCAGACGATGATCATCTCGAAGGCGTAGGTCCAGCCGAGGATGAAACCGGCCATAGGCCCCAGGTAGGTGCTGGCGTAGTGGCCGAAGGAGCCGGCCACCGGGTTGTGCACGGCCATCTCGCCGAGGGCGCGCATGACCATGAACACCGCAGCGCCGCCAACCAGGTAGGCCAGCAGCACGGCGGGGCCGGCCATCTGGATGGCCGAGGCAGAGCCGTAGAACAGGCCGGTGCCGATCGCAGAGCCGAGAGCCATGAAACGAATGTGGCGGGACGATAGCCCGCGTTTGAGTCCTTGAGCTTGTTGCATTCTGCGTCCCTTTTATTTTTTTTGGACGAACAACCGCGTGTTGGGGCCGCATTGCGGCCCCCGCTATCTCACAGGCTCGGCAACACTCCAGCCGGCAACAACCCTGTCAGCGTGCCCTCAGCCAGCAGTTCACTGGCAATCTCGATATCCGGCGAGAAGAACCGGTCACGCTCGTAGTGCGCGACTTTCTCGCGCAGCGCCTTGCGGGCCTGTTCGAGCTTGGCCGAGGTTTTCAGCCCCTTGCGCAGGTCGAGCCCTTGGCACGCGCCCAGCCATTCGATAGCCAGCACGCCACGGGTGTTCTCGGCCATTTCCCACAACCGCTTGCCCGCCGCCGGGGCCATCGACACATGGTCTTCCTGGTTGGCCGAAGTCGGCAGGCTGTCGACGCTGTGCGGATGCGACAGCGCCTTGTTTTCGCTGGCCAGCGCGGCAGCCGTCACCTGGGCGATCATGAAGCCCGAGTTGACCCCGCCGTTTTCTACCAGGAACGGCGGCAGCTGGGACATGTGCTTGTCCATCATCAGCGAGATGCGCCGCTCGCTCAGCGCACCGATCTCGGCAATCGCCAGCGCCAGGTTGTCAGCCGCCATCGCCACCGGCTCGGCGTGGAAATTACCCCCGGAGATCACATCGCCTTCGGCGGCGAACACCAACGGGTTATCCGACACCGCGTTGGACTCGATGGCCAATACCTCGGCAGCCTGGCGCAACTGGGTCAGGCAGGCGCCCATGACCTGTGGCTGGCAGCGCAGCGAGTAGGGATCCTGGACCTTGCCGCAGTTCTCGTGCGAGCGCGACACCTCGCTGGAATCGCCGAGCAGATCGCGGTAGCAAGCTGCCGCGTCGATCTGGCCGCGCTGGCCACGCACTTCGTGGATGCGTGCATCGAATGGCGAACGCGAACCCAGCGCCGCTTCGACGGTAAGGCCGCCGCAGGTGATCGCCGCAGCGAACAGGTCTTCGGCGTGGAACAACCCACGCAAGGCGTAGGCAGTCGATGCCTGGGTACCATTGAGCAGGGCCAGCCCCTCTTTGGCTGCCAGGGTCAGCGGCTCGAGGCCGGCCACTGCCAGGGCCTCGTTTGCAGGCAACCACTGACCCTGATAACGCGCCTTGCCCTCACCCAGCAGCACCAGCGACATGTGCGCCAATGGTGCCAGGTCGCCCGAGGCGCCTACCGAACCCTTGAGCGGAATGTGCGGATAGACTTCAGCGTTGACCAAGGCGATCAGCGCATCGATGACCTTGCGGCGAATACCGGAGAAACCCCGGCTCAGGCTGTTGATCTTGAGCACCATGATCAAGCGCACCATGGCGTCATCCAGCGGCGCGCCGATGCCGGCAGCGTGCGACAGCACCAGCGAGCGCTGCAGGTTTTCCAGGTCTTCGCGGGCAATGCGGGTCGAGGCCAGCAGGCCAAAACCGGTGTTGATGCCGTAGGCTGTGCGGTCCTCGGCGAGAATCTGTTCGACGCAAGCGACGCTGGCATTGATCGCCGGGCCAGCACTGTCATCCAGGCGCAGTTGCACGGGCGCTGCGTGGATCGCGCGCAGCTGGGCCAGGGTCAGGGTACCGGGCTTGAGGGTCAGTTCGGTCACTTCGCTACTCCATTCGCATGGGGCCCACAGGCCCCTTCTTGTTATTCAGTATCGCCCTTGTTCGGTGCTGACGATCAACCTGTGATCATCGGCAGATCGAGGCCCTGCTCTTTGGCGCAGTCGACAGCGATCGGGTAACCGGCGTCGGCATGGCGCATGACGCCGGTGCCTGGGTCGTTGGTCAGCACGCGGGCAATGCGCTCGGCGGCTTCATCGCTACCATCGCAGACGATGACCATGCCTGAGTGTTGCGAGAAGCCCATGCCCACTCCGCCACCGTGGTGCAGCGAAACCCAGGTAGCGCCGCTGGCGGTATTGAGCAGGGCGTTGAGCAGCGGCCAGTCGGACACCGCGTCGGAGCCATCGCGCATCGATTCGGTTTCGCGGTTCGGGCTGGAGACCGAGCCGGAATCAAGGTGGTCGCGGCCAATGACGATCGGCGCCGACAACTCGCCGCTACGCACCATTTCGTTGAAGGCCAGGCCCAGCTTGGCACGCAGGCCCAGGCCAACCCAGCAGATACGCGCCGGCAGGCCCTGGAAGCTGATGCGCTCGCGGGCCATGTCCAGCCAGCGGTGCAGGTGGGCGTCGTCAGCGATCAGCTCTTTGACCTTGGCATCGGTTTTGTAGATGTCTTCAGCTTCGCCCGACAGCGCGGCCCAGCGGAATGGACCCACGCCGCGGCAGAACAGCGGACGGATATAGGCCGGAACGAAGCCTGGGAAGTCGAAGGCATTGCTCACGCCCTCTTCCTTGGCCATCTGGCGAATGTTGTTGCCGTAGTCGAAGGTCGGCACACCCTGCTTCTGGAAGTCGAGCATGGCCTGCACGTGAACGGCCATGGACTGCTTGGCAGCCTTGACCACTGCGGCCGGTTCGGTCTGGGCGCGGTCGCGGTACTGCTCCCAGGTCCAGCCAGCGGGCAGGTAGCCGTTGAGCGGGTCGTGGGCGCTGGTCTGGTCAGTGACCATGTCCGGACGCACGCCACGCTTGACCAGCTCCGGCAGGATTTCGGCGGCGTTGCCCAGCAGGGCGATGGAGATGGCTTTGCCTTCGGCGGTGTATTTGCCAATGCGCGCCAGCGCGTCGTCCAGATCGCTGGCTTGCTCGTCGACATAGCGGCTGCTCAGGCGGAAATCGATCCGGCTCTGCTGGCACTCGATGTTCAGCGAGCAAGCGCCGGCCAGGGTCGCCGCCAGTGGCTGGGCGCCGCCCATGCCGCCAAGGCCGGCGGTGAGCACCCACTTGCCCTTGAGGCTACCGTTGTAGTGCTGGCGACCGGCTTCGACGAAGGTTTCGTAGGTGCCTTGGACAATGCCCTGGCTGCCGATGTAGATCCAGCTGCCGGCGGTCATCTGACCGTACATGGCCAGGCCCTTGGCATCCAGTTCGTTGAAGTGCTCCCAGTTGGCCCAGTGCGGCACCAGGTTGGAGTTGGCGATCAACACGCGCGGGGCGTTGCTGTGGGTCTTGAACACACCGACCGGCTTGCCAGACTGCACCAGCAGGGTCTCGTCGTCTTCCAGGCGGGTCAGGGTCTCGACGATCTTGTCGTAGCACTCCCAGTTACGTGCGGCGCGGCCAATGCCGCCGTAGACCACCAGTTCCTTGGGGTTCTCGGCCACTTGCGGATCGAGGTTGTTCATCAGCATGCGCAGCGGCGCTTCGGTCAGCCAGCTTTTGGCGGTCAGCTTGTTGCCACGCGGGGCACGGATTTCTACGTCACGGTATTTGTTGTTGTCAGTCACGGGGAAGGTCCTCTGCGGTCATCCGACGGCGGTGTGTCGATGGCCAATATACAAACACACCTTTACTTGTATGTACAAGCATGGACAACCAAAAATCTTTCTATCTTCCCTGCAAATGATTGGGGCCGCTTCGCAGCCCATCGCGGGGCAAGCCCGCTCCCACGTGCGCACTACAGCTTGCGTGGGAGCGGGCTTGCCCCGCGATGGATTGCGAAACGGCCCCGATAATCGTTATCTCAGCGCGCAGTCAGCTCAATCAGGCAAAACCGCCCCTGCACATCCAACCCCAGCAAGCCATCATTGCCTTCCAGCCGCAGGCAGTCGTACAACCCCAGGCTCTGCGACTCATGCCCGGCCAGCCGGACTTCGACATGATTGCTGCCAGCAAACAGCAACACCGTCGGCGCCGAACTGAATAACCGGCTACTGCCATCGAACCACTGCAAGCGCGCCCGATAGCGCTGCGGCGCATAGATCAGGTTGAAATCCCTGATAGGGCCACCCAGCAGCTTGCAGCTGACCTGGCTCTCGCCATTGAAGGCGAAGGCATCGAAGCTAAGTAGCGGTCGGCTAGCCTGGCCATCGACCAACAAGCGCATGCCGTCGCCTTGCAGCACGGTGATGATCCGCTGATAACCGCTGAAGCTTGAGAAACCGCCAGACTCTTCAATATCGGCAATCGACAGGCGCCAGCCAAATCCTTCCAGGCTATCGCCCGCGTCGCGGGCAATCTCCTCGGTGAAACCGCCGCCGTTCTTCCACGGCATGCGTGGGTAGTCGCGAGCACGCAACAACTGCAACTGGCTCATTTGCTGAAACGTCCTTCCAGGCGATGACGGGAGCCGGGGTGGATCAACCGCGCGGCAGTAACTGGCTGGCGACCGGACCAGGTGCGCCGGCGGATCAGCAGGCACGGCTCACCACGTTCGATCTGCAGCAAGCGGCACTCTTCGGGCTCGGCAAGAATGGCTTCGACCACGTGCTCGCCCTCGGTCAGCGGAGCGACCTGGGACAAGTAGGCGTAGGGCGTCTGCCGGGTGAAGTCCTGGCTCAGGTAATCCGGGGCGATCAGGGCGTTGACGTAGCGGTCTTCGATCTGCACCGGGATGCCGTTCTCGTAATGCACGATCAGCGAATGGAACACCCGCTGACCTTCGCGCATGTCCAGCGCCAGGGCGCGCTCGGAGCCTGCCGCTTCTTCGGCCAGGGTAATCACTTGGCAGCTATGCTGATGGCCACGGCTGGCAATCTCGTCGGCAATGTTGTTGACCTCGAACAGCGCCGAACGGGTCTTGGGTTCGGCAACGAAAGTGCCCACCCCTTGCATGCGCACCAACAGGCCATCGGCGGTCAGTTCACGCAGGGCGCGATTGATCGTCATGCGGCTGAATCCCAGTTGGCTGACCAGCTCGCTCTCGGAAGGCACCCGGTGATGGGGCGGCCAAGTGCCGTTTTCGATCTGCTGGATGATCATCTGCTTGACCCGGGCGTACAGCGGCGCCGGACCTTCGCCCATCTGGGCCACCAGCGCGGAGACAGGAGGTGTCGGCACGGCTTTTATCCTTGTGCGGTATGAGTGAACGGTAGCTTGCCGGAGTTTACCGGGCAGGCAAACGCCTGTATATGTATATACAAGCTAACAAGAACAGGAAAAACCCATGCCCGTCTTCTTCGCCGAGCGCGCCCTGCTGTCCACTGGCTGGGCGCGCAACGTCCGTCTTGAGGTCGCCGCCGATGGTCGACTGTCCAGTCTCCAGGCCGATGCCTCGGCCGAGGGCGCCGAGCGACTGGCCGGCCCGCTACTGCCGGGCATGCCCAACTTGCACTCGCACGCCTTCCAGCGCGCCATGGCAGGCCTGGCTGAGGTGGCGGGCAATCCCAACGACAGTTTCTGGACCTGGCGCGATCTGATGTACCGCCTGGTGGGTCGGATCAACCCGGAGCAACTGCAAGTCATCGCCCGCCAGCTGTACATCGAAATGCTCAAGGCCGGCTACACCTCGGTGGCAGAGTTCCACTACGTGCATCATGACCTCGATGGCCAGGCGTATGCCGACCCTGCCGAGCTGTCGCGGCGTATCAGCGCCGCCGCGAGCAGCGCCGGGATTGGCCTGACGCTGCTGCCGGTGTTGTATAGCCATTCGGGCTTTGGTGGCCAGGCGCCCAATGACGGTCAGCGCCGCTTCATCAACTCAAGCGAACAATACCTGCGCTTGCAGGAGCAGCTACAGCCGCTGTTGGCCGCTCAACCAGCACAACAGCTAGGCCTGTGTTTCCACTCCTTGCGCGCGGTGACCCCGACGCAGATTGCCGGTGTCGTGGCGAACGGTGACCAGGCCTGCCCGATCCACATCCATATTGCCGAGCAACAAAAGGAAGTCGACGATTGCCTGGCCTGGAGCGGCCTGCGCCCACTGCAATGGTTGTATGAGCATGTCGATGTCGACCGCCGTTGGTGCCTGGTGCATGCCACCCATGCCGAGCCAGATGAAGTTCGCGCCATGGCTCATAGCGGCGCGGTGGCCGGGTTGTGCCTGAGCACCGAAGCGAACCTTGGGGACGGGATCTTCCCTGCGGTGGATTACCTGGCCCTGGGTGGCCGCATGGGGATTGGCTCGGACAGCCATGTATCGCTCAGCGTGGTCGAGGAGTTGCGCTGGCTGGAGTATGGCCAGCGGCTGCGTGACCAACGACGTAATCGGCTGTACCGGGGCGATCAACCGATGGTTGGCAGAACCCTCTACGATGCCGCGCTCAGTGGTGGCGCGCAGGCGCTGGGGCAGCCGATTGGCGAGCTCAGCGTGGGCAAGCGCGCCGACTGGCTGGTGCTCGATGGGCAGGATCCGTATATCGCTACCGCCGAGGGCGACGCCATTCTCAACCGCTGGCTGTTTGCCGGCGGTGATCGCCAGGTGCGCGATGTGATGGTCAACGGGCAGTGGGTGGTGCGCCAGGGGCGGCATGCGCAGGATGAGGACAGTGGGCGAGCGTTCGTCGAGGTGCTGCGCCAGCTGCTGGACTGATTAAACGCAGTTCCACCGCTATCGCGGGGCAAGCCCGCTCCCACGCTATCTATCTAGGGTCTGTATGAAAAGTCTTGAGACGCCGGTCAGGCAAGGCGAAAACAGCCGAGGAACGGTCGGAGTCGCGCTCGACTTTACTGGAGTAAATGAGCATTCCGAGGCTGTTTTCAACGCAGCATGACAAGTATCAAGGCTTTACGTACAGAGCCTAGGCAAGCGTGGGAGCGGGCTTGCCCCGCGATGACAACCGCATTACCTGGCGGCGATATCCCGATCCGCCACCCGCCAAATCAAGCGATTGGTGTCATACCCCTGCTGGCGCGCCTTGGCCAACAGGTTTTCACGCTGCCACGCCGGCAGCGATGGGGTGCGCGACAGAATCCACAGGTACTTGCGATCAGGGCTGCCGACGATGGCCGTGCGGTAAAGGGCATCCACATACAGCACCCAATACTCACCCTTGGCCACGCCCGGCGCCAGGCGGGTAAACCAGTTATCGAATTCGACCCATAGCTTGTCGGTGTGCCCCGCTTCCTGCGGCTTGGCATTGCCTTCGGCACGAATCCACTCGCCATCGAGCATCCGGCAGCGGTTCAACACACCAAGGGTGCCATCGGGCTTGGCGTTGTAATGCGCCTCGGACTGGGCACAGTCGCGCTGGAAGTACATCGGCAGGCGCGCCAGCTCATACCATTTGCCCTGGTAGCGCTTGAGGTCCACCGCGCCGGCCGTCTTCGGCGCCAGCGGGTCGACGCTGGAGCTGGCACAGCCGCCCAACAGCAGCGCCAGGCAGACGCCCAGCAGCAGGCTCAACCGCCTCATTTGAGGCCCTGCCCGGAGTACATCAGCACCTTGTCCGCCGCGTACTGCACGCTGATGAAACTCTTCTCGTCACCCCAGGTGCAGCTGCTCATGCCCAGCGCTCCGGAGCATTCGGTTGGCGTACCCAACAGTTGCTCGACCTCGGCCTTGTTCATGCCGGCCTTGAGCTTGGAATAGTTTTCCTGATTGATCTTGCTGCACGCAGTCAGGACGACGCACAAGGACAACAGGGCGAGGGAACGCAACGACATGAAGGGACACTCCTGGGACATGGGGCTCAGGCGAGGCGCCTGTGGAGAGCTTAGAAGGCAAAAAGCCTCCTCGGTTCCCTGCCCTGGGTGCTTTGACCCCCTGCCATTGGTCGACTGGTTCGCAATTGATTAATGTTTTACCCGCGCAGGTCGACACAGCTTCCAGCGGTGTGGCCGATTGCCGCACCCTCCCTTCGACGTGCTTCCCTGCGCAGACTTTGCCATGACCAACAACCTCAAGTTCAGCCACAAGATCCTGCTGGCCGCTGCCCTCGTGGTGGCCGTTGCCTTTACCTGCTTCGTGCTGTTCAACGATTACCGACAACGCCAGTCCCTGCGTAGCGATACCGAGTCGACCCTGCAGGACCTGGGCAACCTGACTGCCGGCAACATCCGTAACTGGCTCGACAGCCGTATCCAACTGCTCGACACCTTCGCCCAGCAGATTGCCGTCGACGGCAAGCCTGGCCTGGACCGCGCCCTGGCGCTGCCGGTGTATGCCAACAACTTCCAGCTCACCTACTTTGGCGGCCAGGACGGCAGCATGCAGTCGGTGCCAGTAGGCAACCGCGCCGCTGACTACGATCCGCGCGTGCGCGGCTGGTACAAAGCCGCCAGCGCCGCCAACCAGACCATCGTCACCGAGCCGTACATCTCGGCCTCCGCCGGCAAGCTGGTGATCACCCTGGCTAGCCCCGTGCAGCAAGGCGGCCGACTGATTGGCGTCAGCGGCGTAGACACCGACCTGCAGACCATCAGCAACCTGATCAACGCGCTGGACTTCGACGGCAGTGGTCACGCGTTCATCGTCAATGGCGAAGGCAAGATCCTGATTCATCCCAAGGGAGAGCTGGCGCTCAAGAGCCTCGCCGATATCTACCCGACCGACACCCCGCGCATCGGCAGCGGCCTGAAGGAGGTCGAGTTCGAGGGGCGCAAGCAGTTCATCAGCTTCACCCATGTCGACGGCGTGCCGTCGGCTGACTGGTACGTGGCGCTGGTCCTCGACCAGGACGCAGCCTTCGCCATGCTCAGCGAACTACGTACCTCGGCAGTGGTGGCGACGCTGATCGCGGTAGTGGCGATCATCGCCCTGCTGGGCCTGCTGATCCGCGTCTTGATGGAACCGCTGCACATCATGGGCCGCGCCATGCACGACATCGCCCAGGGCGAAGGCGACCTGACCCGGCGCCTGACCATCCACGCCCAGGACGAGTTCGGCAGCCTCGGCCAGTCGTTCAACCGCTTCGTCGAGCGCATCCATGAGTCGATCCGGGAAGTGTCCTCGGCCACGGGCCAGGTCAATGCGGTGGCGAGCCAGGTGATTACGGCCTCCAACGCCTCGATCCACAATGCCGACCAGCAGTCGAGTCGCACCAGCAGCGTTGCCGCAGCGATCAACCAGCTTGGTGCCGCCGCCCAGGAAATCGCCCAGAACGCCGCGCTCGCCTCGCAGCACTCAAGCGATGCGCGCAACCTGGCCGAGGATGGCCAGCAGGTGGTCGGCCAGACCATCGAGGTGATGAACCAGCTCTCGGCGCGGATCAGCGATTCGTGCGGCAACATCCAGACGCTCAACTCGCACACTGCCAACATCGGTCAGATTCTCGATGTGATCAGCGGTATTTCCCAGCAGACCAACCTGCTGGCACTCAATGCCGCCATCGAAGCCGCCCGTGCCGGCGAGGCTGGGCGTGGGTTTGCCGTGGTCGCCGACGAAGTACGCAACCTCGCGCATCGCACGCAAGAGTCGGCGCAGCAGGTGCAGAGCCTGATCGAAGAGCTGCAGGCGGGCGCCCAGGTGGCGGTCAGTACCATGAACCAGAGCCAGCAACAGAGCGAGCACAGCGTGGGCATCGCCAACCAGGCCGGTGAGCGCCTGGGCAGCGTGACCCAGCGCATTGGCGAGATCGACGGCATGAACCAGTCGGTGGCGACTGCCACTGAAGAGCAGACAGCCGTGGTCGAGTCGATCAATGTCGACATCACCGAGATCAATACGCTGAATCAGGAAGGGGTGCAGAACCTGCAGAGCACCTTGCGCGCCTGCAATGACCTGGAGCACCAGGTGGACCGCTTGAAGCAGTTGGTGGGCAGTTTCAGGATCTGATCCGGCAACTGCTGGTATCAGCTGGATCGTGCGTGGGAGCGGGCTTGCCCTGCGATGGCGAGGGTGAATTCACCACTACTATCGCGGGACAAGCCCGCTCCCACGTTCGATCCAAACGATGGTGCGCCCTTAGAACCTGGAGCCAGGTTCGAGGAGAAAATCCATCTCTTCACTGGTACTAGGGCGCCCCAGCATCAGGTTGCGATGCGGGAAGCGCCCGAACCGGGCAATCACCCGCTGATGCTGTTCGGCATAATCCAGAAAACCTTCGAACAACCGGCGGTTAGCCTCCGGTTGCTCTTCGAGCAGCGTCTGGTAACGCTCGACGCTCAGGTTCTGCCAATCGAGCACCTCGGCATGCTCCAGCACCAGCAGCACGAACACGCGCTGGATCGGCAGCAGCTGGTAATCCCAGCCTTTCTGCAAGCCCTGCATCGCCACCACTTGGGCGCGGCGGTCGCCTTCGAAAGCCAGCGGCGTGTCGCGATGGATCATGCGCGGCAGCTGGTCGAGCAGCAGGATCAGCCCCAGCCAGCCCTGCGGGCTCTGCTGCCACTCATCCAGGCCACCGGCCAAGGCTTGCTCGCATAGATCGCCGAAGCGCTCGCGCGCTTCGTCGTCATGGTGCTTGCCAAACCACAGCGTACTCTTCTCGTCAGCCACGGCCTGGGCACTGGTGCCCCAACCGAACCACCATTCCAACAACGGCTGCCAAGGTGCGAGCATGACTTACTCCTTGTGGTAGGCGGTGACGCGCTCCACCTCTTCCTTCGAGCCAAGGATTACCGACACGCGCTGGTGCAGGCTTTCTGGCTTGATGTCGAGGATACGCTCGTAACCGTTGGTGGAGGCGCCGCCGGCCTGCTCGATGATGAACGACATCGGGTTGGCTTCGTACATCAGGCGCAGCTTGCCCGGCTTGCTCGGCTCGCGGGCATCGCGCGGGTACATGAACAGGCCGCCACGGGTGAGGATGCGGTGCACGTCGGCCACCATCGAGGCGATCCAACGCATGTTGTAGTTCTTCTTCAGCGGGCCGGTCTCACCTGCCAGCAGCTCGCCGACGTAACGCTGCACCGGGGCTTCCCAGTGGCGTTGGTTGGACATGTTGATGGCGAACTCGGCGGTGCTGGTCGGCACCTGGATGTTTTCGTGAGTCAGGACGAAGCTGCCCAGCTCGCGGTCCAGGGTGAAGCCCTTGACGCCATTACCCAGGGTCAGGATCAGCATGGTCTGCGGACCATAGATCGCGTAACCGGCGGCGACCTGCTCGGTGCCAGGCTGGAGGAAGGCGTTCTCGTTGAGGGTTTCGTTCTGGCTCAGGTATTCGTTGGGGCAGCGCAGCACCGAGAAGATGGTGCCGACCGAGACGTTGACGTCGATGTTCGACGAACCGTCCAGTGGGTCGAAGACCAGCAGGTAGGCGCCTTTGGGGTATTTACCGGGGATCTGGTAGGCATTGTCCATTTCTTCGGACGCCATGCCGGCCAGGTGACCGCCCCATTCGTTGGCTTCGAGCAGGATCTCGTTGGAGATCACGTCGAGCTTCTTCTGCACTTCGCCCTGCACGTTTTCGGTGCCCATGCTGCCCAGTACGCCGCCCAGGGCGCCTTTGGACACGTTGTGGCTGATCTCCTTGCACGCACGCGCCACCACCTCGATCAGGAAGCGCAGATCGGCAGGGGTATTGTTGCTGCGGGTCTGCTCAATCAGATAGCGACTCAGGGTAACGCGGGACATGTATGGCTCCGAAAAGGATAGGGGGAGAAAAACCCCCGCAGTTTACAGGGAGAGTGACGGCCTAGCGAGTAAAGAGACGCGCCTGGCGGATCAGACGGTAGATTGGGGGTTGAGTTCATTGACTGCAGGGCCGATGGTCGGTGGGGGCCTCATCGCGGGGGCAAGCCCGCTCCCACGCAGCCATGAGCGACGCATGACAGCCACAGCCGCTGCGTAGCAGCGGCTGCGTGGGAGCGGCTGATAGTAGCTGCTGCGTGGGAGCGGGCTTGCCCCGCGATAGCATGGCTCAATCCAACGCCTTCCAGATTTCCGTCGCATACTCGCGAATGGTCCGATCCGACGAGAACCAGCCCATCCGCGCAGTATTGAGCACCGCCATGCGCCACCATTCCTGCGGCTTGTGCCAAAGCTCCTCGACCCGGCGCTGGGCATCCCAGTAGGCATCGAAGTCGGCACAGACCAGGAAGCGGTCATGGGCGATCAGCGAATCGATCAAGTGCACATAGCGCGACGGATCATCCGGCGAGAACACCCCACTGCGAATCGCCTGCAAGACATCCCCCAGACGATGGGAAGCGGCAATCGCCGCATTGGCACCGAAATCCCCTGCCCGCTTGCGCGCCTCGACCTGCTGAGCGGTCAGGCCGAAGATGAACATGTTTTCCTCGCCGACCTGCTCACACATCTCGACGTTGGCACCATCCAGAGTGCCGATGGTCAGCGCGCCGTTGAGGCCGAATTTCATGTTGCTGGTACCGGACGCTTCATAGCCGGCGGTGGAGATCTGCTCGGAAAGGTCCGCCGCCGGAATGATGCTCTCGGCCAGGCTGACGTTGTAGTTGGGCAGGAACACCACCTTGAGCAAGCCGCGCACGGTCGGGTCGTTGTTGACCACCCGGGCGATGTCGTTGGCCAGCTTGATGATCAACTTGGCCTGGTGATAACTGGCCGCCGCCTTGCCGGCGAAGATCTTCACCCGCGGCACCCAGTCGGTGCCAGGCTCAGAGCGCATCGCCTGATACAGCGCCACGGTGTGCAGCAGGTTGAGCAACTGGCGCTTGTATTCGTGGATGCGCTTGACCTGAACGTCGAACAACGCCTCCGGATTGACCGTCACCCCCAGGCGATCCTGAATGATGCTGGCCAGCGCGCGCTTGCTATGCAGGCGCTGGGCGGCGAACTGCTTGCGAAACGCCGGCTTGTCGGCGAATGGGGCAAGGTTGGTCAGGCGTGTTTCCGAATCGTCCAGCACCTCTGCCCCCAGCGACTCGATGAGCATGCTGGTCAACTGAGGGTTGGCTTGGTACAGCCAACGACGGAAGGTGATGCCGTTGGTCTTGTTATTGATCCGCTGCGGGTACAGCTTGTGCAATTCGGCGAACACCGTGCTCTTCATCAGCTTGCTGTGCAGTGCCGACACGCCATTGACGCTGTGCGAGCCGAGGAAGGCCAGGTTGCCCATGCGCACCCGTCGGCCGTTGTCTTCTTCGATCAGCGATACCGCGCGCAGCACGTCGAAGTCGTGCAGGCCTTTGGCCCGCAACGCGTCGATATGGTAGGCGTTGATCAAATAGATGATCTGCATGTGCCGCGGCAGCATGCGCTCCATCAGGGCGACCGGCCAGGTTTCCAGCGCTTCCGGCAGCAGGGTGTGGTTGGTGTAGGCCAACGTGCCGACTGTGACTTCCCAGGCTTTTTCCCACGGAATTTCATGCTGGTCGACCAGTAGCCGCATCAGCTCGGCCACAGCGATCGAGGGGTGGGTGTCGTTGAGCTGGATCGCCGCAGCGTCTGGCAGGTTGAGCAGGGTATCGTGCATGTTCAGGTGCCGGCGCAGCAAATCCTGCAGCGAGGCGGAAACGAAGAAGTACTCCTGGCGCAGGCGCAACTCCTGCCCAGCTTCAGTGCTATCGGCCGGGTACAGCACCCGCGAGATACTTTCGGCCCGCGCCACTTCCGCCACCGCCCCTAAATGGTCGCCGGCATTGAAGCGTTCCAGATGCAGCTCTTCCAGCGCCCGCGCACGCCACAGGCGCAGGGTATTGACGCTGGCACCCCGCCAGCCGACCACCGGCGTGTCGTAGGCCACCGCCCGCACCGTCTCGCCCGGCCACCAGACCTGGCGCTGCTGGCCGGCGCTGTCTTGCACGGTTTCAACGCTGCCGCCAAAGCTGATCGGGTAGATCACCTCGGCGCGCTCGAACTCCCAGGGGTTGCCGAAATCCAGCCAGTTTTCGGTCTGCTCCTGCTGCCAGCCATCGACCACCGCCTGGCGGAACAGGCCGTGCTCGTAGCGGATGCCATAGCCATGCGCGGCAATGCCGAGGGTCGACATGCTTTCCATGAAGCAAGCCGCCAAGCGGCCCAGGCCGCCATTACCCAGCGCCGCGTCGGGTTCGAGCAGACGGATTCGCTCAAGGTCGACATCCAGCCCATCGAGGGCTTCCCGGGCAATATCCAGCAGCCCGAGATTGCTCAGGCTGTCGAACAGCAAACGGCCAATCAGGAACTCCAGGGAGAGGTAATAGACGCGCTTCTGGCTGCGTCGATAGGCCTGTCGGGTGTGATCCATCCAGTGGTCGACCATATGGTCGCGCGCGGCCAGGGCGATGGCCTCGAACCAGTCATGATCGAAGGCGTGCTCCGGGTCCTTGCCGACCGCGTAGGTCAGCTTGGCCAATACAGCGGCACGAAATTCGGCCACCTCGGCGTCACGTGCTTTAGGTTCCTGGGACATGCGGCATCCTCGGGCAAGTTGACGAAAGCGGAGGGAGATTGTTGAGACTAGACCCTTCGACAGGGAGTGACAGTTCCCGTTCGCAGTTTTCATGCCCATAACGGCAATCGGGCAAAAGGTTGTTCACAAATTGAACAACTCCGGTATGATCGCGCGCCCCAAGACCGTGATCTGCCCCCCATAACTATGAAACCGACCCTGATTGCCGCGGCCGAAGTCGACCGCCTGGAAACCTGGCAGCGCTATGCCAGCCATATGTGCGGGGGCTGCCATTCGACCTGCTGCACCCTGCCTGTTGAAGTGAAGATCAAAGACCTGATCCGTATTGGCGTGGTGGATGAGTTCGAAAAGGACGAGCCGCCCAAGAACGTCGCCAAACGCCTGCAGAAGGAAGGCATCATCGAACGCTTCAACCAGAAGTCGGGGATCTTCACCCTGACCCGGATGAGCAACGATGACTGCATGTATCTGGATCGTAAAAGCCGCCTGTGCACCATTTATGACAAGCGCCCGGATACCTGCCGCAACCATCCCAAGGTCGGGCCGCGGCCGGGATACTGCGCTTACAAGCCCAAAGCCGTTGCGCGCTAATAGCAGGACTGTCTGTTAGCACGCCGAGCTTACTGCGTGAGAGCGGGCTTGCCCCGCGATTAGCCCTCTGACTGACACCCCGCACAAACAAAAACGCCCCCGGCCTTTCGACCGGGGGCGTTTTCATTCAGCCTGAGCTAACTCAGTTCTTGGCTTTCTTGGCAGCGCGGGTACGCTCGCCTTCGTCCAGGATCTTCTTGCGCAGACGGATCGACTTCGGCGTGACTTCGCACAGCTCGTCGTCCTGGATGAATTCCAGGGCCTGTTCGAGGGTGTGGCGAACTGGCGGAACCAGGGCGATGACTTCGTCCTTGCCCGAAGCGCGCATGTTGTCGAGCTTCTTGCCTTTGGTCGGGTTCACGCCCAGGTCATTGTCACGGCTGTTCAGGCCGATGATCTGACCGTTGTAGATCTCTTGGCCGTGTTCAACGAACAGCTTGCCACGAGCCTGCAGGGTTTCCAGCGAGTAGGTCAGAGCCTTGCCAGTCTCGACCGACACCAGAACGCCGTTCAGGCGGCCGGACATCTGGCCCGACTTCATGGTGTCGTAGCGATCGAAGATCGAGGTCAGGATGCCTGCACCGTTGGTCAGGGTCAGGAACTGGTTACGGAAACCGATCAGTCCACGAGCTGGAATGTTGTACTCCAGGCGAACACGGCCTTTGCCATCCGGAACCATGTTGGTCAGGTCGCCTTTACGCAGACCCATCTCTTCCATGACCTTGCCCTGGGATTCTTCAGGGATGTCGATGGTGACGTTCTCGAACGGCTCCTGCTTGACGCCGTCGACTTCGCGGATGATCACTTCAGGACGGCCTACGGCCATCTCGAAACCTTCACGACGCATGGTTTCGATCAACACCGACAGGTGCAGTTCGCCACGGCCCGATACCTTGAACTTGTCAGGGGAATCGGTTTCCTGAACGCGCAGAGCAACGTTGTACAGCAGCTCTTTGTCCAGACGGTCCTTGATGTTACGGCTGGTGACGAACTTGCCTTCCTTGCCGCAGAACGGCGAGTCGTTGACCTGGAAGGTCATCGAAACGGTCGGCTCGTCAACGGTCAGCGGCTTCATCGCTTCTACCGCGTCAGGAGCGCACAGGGTGTCGGAGATGAACAGCTCATCGAAACCGCTGATGCAGACGATGTCGCCCGCTTGGGCTTCTTCGACGTCGATGCGGTGCAGACCGTGGTGGCCCATCAGCTTGAGGATACGGCCGTTACGCTTCTTGCCGTTGGTGTCGATGGCGACAACCGGGGTGTTCGGCTTGACGCGACCACGGGCGATACGGCCAACGCCGATAACACCGAGGAAGCTGTTGTAGTCCAGTGCGGAGATCTGCATCTGGAACGGACCTTCACGGTCGACAGACGGCGCTGGTACGTTGTCGATGATCGACTGGTACAGCGGGGTCATGTCTTCGGCCATGTCGGTGTGGTCCAGACCGGCGATGCCGTTCAGGGCCGAGGCGTAGACGACTTTGAAGTCCAGCTGTTCGTCGGTAGCACCGAGGTTGTCGAACAGGTCGAAGATCTGGTCCAGAACCCAGTCAGGACGCGCGCCCGGACGGTCGACCTTGTTGATCACGACGATTGGCTTCAGGCCTGCTTCGAAAGCCTTTTTGGTCACAAAGCGGGTTTGCGGCATCGGGCCGTCTTGGGCGTCGACCAGCAGCAGCACCGAGTCAACCATCGACATTACACGCTCAACCTCGCCACCGAAGTCGGCGTGGCCGGGGGTGTCGACGATGTTGATGTGGTAGCCGTTCCAGTTGATGGCGGTGTTTTTCGCCAGAATGGTAATGCCGCGCTCTTTTTCCTGGTCGTTGGAGTCCATCACGCGCTCGTCGTTGAGCTCGTTACGCTCCAGAGTGCCGGACTGGCGCAGGAGTTTGTCGACCAGGGTGGTTTTACCATGGTCAACGTGGGCGATGATGGCGATGTTACGCAGATTTTCGATCACAAATGTATCTCGATCAGAGGATTCGGTTTGCTGCCCAGTCTAGGCAGCCAATATGAAGGTAAAAGGCTCAGCGGGCCCATTGGTCGGGAGGGCGATGGCGGATGCTGCCGCCATACAGCCCTGGCGTCTTATGCCGGACGATAAACACGCACATTGGCATGTCCCTCACTGAGCAGGTGATGCGCATGCAGGCGGCTCATGACGCCCTTGTCGCAATAAAGAAGGTACTGACGATTGCCATCGAGGTGCTTGAAGCGACTGTTGATGGCATAGAAAGGCATGACCTGGACCTCGACGCCGTCGATCACCAGGGGTTCGTCTTCCTGGGCATCGGGGTGGCGAATGTCGATGACGATCTGGCCAGGCAGGGCTTCGCCCACTTCCTCGACCTGAATGTCCTGGCCCAGCTCGTCGATAACGTGGTCGATCGAGATGAAACGGGCACGCTCCAAGGCGCGCTCGAGTACCTGCATGTCGAACTGGTTTTCTTCGTGCACGACCCGGTGCGGTTTGGCACAGGTGGTCGGGTTCACCGAGATCACGCCGCAGTATTCTGGCATGTGCTTGGCGAACTCGGCGGTACCGATCTGATAAGCGGTGTCGATGATGTCCTGCTTGTGGCTGGCCAACAGCGGGCGCAGTACCAACTTGTCGGTGGCTTGGTCGATCACTGCCAGGTTTGGCAGGGTCTGGCTGGACACCTGGGAGATCGCCTCGCCGGTGACCAGGGCGTCGATTTCCAGACGGTCGGCGATTTTCGCCGAGGCGCGCAACATCATGCGCTTGAGGGTGACGCCCATGTAGCTGTTGTCGACCTTGCCGAGAATCTCGCCGACCACTTCTTCGAACGGCACGCTGATGAACAGCACGCGCTGGCTGCTGCCGTATTTCTTCCACAGGTAGTGGGCAACTTCCATCACCCCCAGCTCGTGGGCACGGCCGCCGAGGTTGAAGAAGCAGAAGTGGGTCATCAGGCCGCGGCGCATCATCTGGTAGGCGGCCACCGTGGAGTCGAAGCCACCGGACATCAACACCAACGTCTGCTCCAGGGCGCCCAGCGGATAGCCGCCGATGCCCTGGTGCTGGTTGTGGATCACGTACAGGCGCTGGTCGCGGATCTCGATGCGCACCATCACTTCTGGGGTCTTCAGGTCGATCCCGGAGGCGCCGCACTGCTGGCGCAGTTGGCTGCCGACGTAGCGATCGACGTCCATCGAAGTGAAGTCATGGTGGCCGCCGCGCTTGCAGCGTACGGCGAAGCGTTTACCGGCCAGCAGATGACCGAAGTGCTGCTTGCACTTCTCGACGATATCGTCGAAGTCGCCCAGCGGGTATTCCTCCACTTGCAGGAAGTGGGTGATCCCCGGCATGCAGGACAGGCGCTCGATCATCTCGCGCTGGACTTTTTCGTCTTCGACGCGGGTGACCACTTCGAGGTTGTCCCAGACACCATCGACCTTCAGCTCAGGGTCCAGATCCTTGAGCACATTGCGAATGTTCTTCGCGAGCTGACGGATGAAGCGCTTGCGCACCGGCCGGCTCTTGATGGTGATTTCTGGGAAGACTTTGACGATAAGTTTCATGGGTAAACAGCGCGCCCAGGGCCTGCCGAAAATGAGGGGCGCGAATTATAGCGGAAATTGCTCAGGATTTGACCAACTTTTGTACAGAAGGTTTGACTTTCTCTGCCAAGCCCTGTTTTACAGGCCTGCAGCTATCGCGGGGCAAGCCCGCTCCTATGTAGCCTGCACGTTCTCCTGTATAGGCTGCGTGGGAGCGGGCTTGCCCCGCGATAGAGCCCGGACAATGAGCGATAGCTGAGTTACGCACCATTACGGTGCGCAACCTTTCAAAAACGCCTCTTATCAGTGCGTCGCAGCCCGCCCATCCCTGAATAAATGCCCCTAAACGCCTGCTTTTGTCCCGCCCTCGCCATTTTTGGGCACTGGCATGCAATTTGCTCCCTTGTGAGGCAGGTAAGCTTGGCCGACTATGCGCGCCCGGCGACACCCTTTTTCCAGGGCAGCGGCCCACCGCGCTCTAGACCATCCGGAGGACAACATGTCGAAGTCGGTTCAGCTCATCAAAGATCATGACGTCAAGTGGATTGATCTGCGTTTCACGGACACCAAAGGCAAGCAGCAACACGTCACCATGCCAGCTCGCGATGCGCTGGATGATGAGTTCTTCGAAGCTGGCAAGATGTTCGATGGCTCCTCCATCGAAGGTTGGAAAGGCATCGAAGCCTCCGACATGATCCTGCTGCCGGATGACAGCACCGCCGTGCTGGACCCGTTCACCGAAGAGCCGACCCTGATCCTGGTCTGCGACGTGATCGAGCCGTCCACCATGCAAGGCTACGACCGCGACCCACGCGCTATCGCTCGTCGCGCCGAAGAGTACCTGAAGACCACCGGTATCGGTGACACCGTCTTCGTCGGTCCAGAGCCTGAGTTCTTCATCTTCGACGACGTCAAGTTCAAGTCCGACATCTCCGGTTCGATGTTCAAGATCTTCTCCGAGCAAGGCTCGTGGATGACCGACCAGGACGTCGAAGGCGGCAACAAAGGCCACCGTCCAGGCGTCAAAGGCGGCTACTTCCCGCTGCCGCCGGTCGACCACGACCACGAAATCCGCACCGCAATGTGCAACGCCCTGGAAGAAATGGGCCAGGTCGTCGAAGTTCACCACCACGAAGTGGCAACTGCCGGCCAGAACGAAATCGGCGTCAAGTTCAACACCCTGGTAGCCAAGGCTGACGAAGTTCAGACACTGAAGTACTGCGTGCACAACGTTGCCGACGCCTACGGCCGCACCGCGACCTTCATGCCTAAGCCACTGTACGGTGACAACGGCTCGGGCATGCACGTGCACATGTCGATCGCCAAAGAAGGCAAGAACACCTTCGCTGGTGAAGGCTATGCCGGCCTGTCGGAAACCGCCCTGTACTTCATCGGCGGCATCATCAAGCACGGTAAAGCCCTGAACGGCTTCACCAACCCGGCTACCAACTCCTACAAGCGTCTGGTACCAGGCTTCGAAGCTCCGGTCATGCTGGCCTACTCGGCCCGTAACCGTTCGGCTTCGATCCGTATCCCTTACGTTTCCAGCCCGAAAGCCCGCCGCATCGAAGCGCGCTTCCCGGACCCAGCTGCCAACCCATACCTGTGCTTCGCCGCACTGCTGATGGCTGGCCTGGACGGCATCCAGAACAAGATCCACCCAGGCGATGCCGCCGACAAGAACCTGTACGACCTGCCGCCTGAAGAGGCCAAGGAAATCCCACAGGTTTGCGGTAGCCTGAAAGAAGCCCTGGAAGAGCTGGACAAGGGCCGTGCGTTCCTGACCAAGGGCGGCGTGTTCTCCGACGACTTCATCGATGCCTACATCGAACTGAAGTCGGAAGAAGAAATCCGCGTTCGCACCTTCGTCCACCCGCTGGAATACGATCTGTACTACAGCGTCTGATGCAAGCGGCGCCTGGCGCCGCAATCATCACCAAGAAACGGCCTCCTTCGCGAGGCCGTTTCTGTTTTCAGGGGCACATTTTTCGGAAGTGTCTGACTGCCGCTATTTCAGACTGACTGCACACTTCGAGGCTCCACTGCCACAGGAGACTCATCATGCGCCTTGCCTCATTTGCGCTGTGCTGCGCACTCGCCCTCACTGGCTGCAGTGCCGAGCCAGTCGATCCCGCCCTGTCCCGATTACTCGACAACATCGAACGCCGGCTGGCGATCGCCGAAGCCGTGGCCCTGCACAAGTGGGACCGCCAGCAACCGGTCCAGGCCACTGCCCGCGAGCAATCGGTGCTCGACGCCGTGCGCCGCTCAGCCCCCGCCCATCAACTCAACGCCGAACACGCCGAGGCGTTCTTCGCCGACCAGATGGAAGCCAACAAGCTGCTGCAATACGCCTTGTTGTCGCAATGGCGACTGGATGGCGAAGCCCCTGACCTGCCGCGCCAAGACCTGCAAAGCAAGATTCGCCCGCGCCTGGATGTCCTGCAGGATGATCTGCTGCGCAACCTGGCGCGGTTCCGCCAGAGCCGCTCTGCCCTTTGCCCGGAACAAGTCGCCGTGGCACTGCGACAGCGCGAGGGCGACTTCCTGCATTACCTGGCGATGATCCGCGCCACTGGCCAGCTGTGTGAATGAGCCGAGCGTCGCTATGCTCTATATTGGTGCATACAAAGTCTAAGTGCCCCGTGGTGCAGCCCAATTTGGGTCACGTGAAACGATAAACCACGATTTAAATCCCCCGAATGGCGCGGCCGCAGGTGTTTCTCGGGAAATTGCGCTTCTTTTCGGAGCCTTGGTTTGTTTCTTGCATTTTCAAGCCATCACGCGGATCACCAGCGCGCCCGCCCTTGGCCCAGCCAACGGCGGCCCATGTGCCAAAAGAGGTCAACGACGCCCCATGACCATCAGCGATGCACAGCACCGTCTGCTTCTGGACAACCTGACCACCGCCACGCTGCTGCTCAATGCCGAGCTGCGCCTGGAGTACATGAACCCGGCTGCGGAAATGCTCCTGGCCGTCAGTGGCCAGCGCAGCCATGGCCAGTTCATCAGCGAGCTGTTCACCGAGTCGACTGAAGCGCTCAACTCGCTGCGTCAGGCGGTGGAACAAGCCCACCCGTTTACCAAGCGCGAAGCCCAACTGACCTCGTTGACCGGCCAGAGTATCACCGTCGACTACGCCGTCACGCCGATCCTGCATCAGGGTCAAACCCTGCTGCTGCTTGAAGTACACCCGCGCGACCGACTGCTGCGCATCACAAAAGAAGAAGCCCAGCTGTCCAAGCAGGAAACCACCAAGATGCTGGTGCGCGGCCTGGCCCACGAGATCAAGAACCCGCTAGGCGGTATTCGCGGCGCGGCACAACTGCTCGCGCGCGAACTGCCCGAGGATGGCCTGCGCGACTACACCAACGTGATCATCGAAGAGGCCGACCGCCTGCGCAACCTGGTCGACCGTATGCTCGGCTCGAACAAACTGCCGTCGCTTGCGATGACCAACGTGCATGAAGTGCTGGAGCGGGTGTGCAGCCTGGTCGAGGCCGAGAGCCAGGGCGGCATCACTTTGGTGCGCGATTACGACCCAAGCCTGCCGGACGTGCTGATCGACCGCGAACAGATGATCCAGGCCGTCCTCAATATCGTGCGTAACGCCATGCAGGCGATCAGCGGCCAGAACGAGCTGCGCCTGGGTCGTATCACCCTGCGCAGCCGTGCAGTGCGCCAGTTCACCATCGGCCACATCCGTCATCGCCTGGTGGCTCGGGTCGAAATCACCGACAACGGCCCCGGCATCCCGGCAGAACTGCAAGACACCCTCTTCTATCCCATGGTCAGCGGACGCCCGGACGGCACCGGGCTCGGCCTGGCCATCACCCAGAACATCATCAGCCAGCACCAGGGCCTGATCGAATGTGAAAGCCACGCCGGCCACACCACCTTCTCGATCTTCCTGCCCCTGGAACAAGGAGCCACAGCCCAATGAGCCGCAGTGAAACCGTCTGGATCGTCGACGATGATCGCTCCATCCGCTGGGTCCTGGAAAAAGCCCTGCAACAAGAAGGCATGACCACCCAGAGCTTCGATAGCGCCGACGGCGTCATGGGCCGCCTGGCCCGGCAGCAGCCGGACGTGATCATCTCCGACATCCGCATGCCTGGTGCCAGTGGCCTGGACCTGTTGGCGCAGATCCGCGAACAGCATCCGCGCCTGCCGGTGATCATCATGACCGCCCATTCGGACCTGGACAGCGCCGTTGCCTCGTACCAAGGCGGCGCGTTCGAGTACCTGCCCAAGCCATTCGACGTGGACGAAGCGGTATCGCTGGTCAAGCGCGCCAATCAGCATGCCCAGGAGCAGCAAGGCCTGGACGTACCGGCAACCCTGACCCGCACCCCGGAGATCATCGGTGAAGCGCCGGCGATGCAGGAGGTGTTCCGCGCCATTGGCCGGCTCAGCCACTCCAACATCACCGTGCTGATCAACGGCGAGTCGGGCACCGGTAAAGAGCTGGTGGCCCACGCCCTGCACCGCCACAGCCCGCGCGCGGCGTCGCCGTTCATCGCCTTGAACATGGCGGCGATCCCCAAGGACTTGATGGAGTCCGAGCTGTTCGGCCACGAGAAGGGCGCCTTCACCGGCGCGGCCAACCTGCGCCGTGGCCGCTTCGAACAGGCCGACGGTGGCACCCTGTTCCTCGACGAGATCGGCGACATGCCCGCCGACACCCAGACCCGCCTGTTGCGGGTGCTGGCTGACGGCGAGTTCTACCGGGTTGGTGGCCATGTGCCGGTCAAGGTCGACGTGCGCATCATTGCTGCGACCCACCAGAATCTGGAAACCCTGGTGCAGGCCGGCAAGTTCCGGGAAGACTTGTTCCATCGCCTGAACGTCATCCGCATCCATATCCCGCGCCTGGCGGATCGCCGCGAAGATATTCCGACCTTGGCGCGACACTTCCTCGGGCGTGCGGCCCAGGAGTTGGCGGTCGAGCCCAAACTGCTCAAGCCGGAGACCGAAGAGTTCATTCGCAACCTGCCGTGGCCAGGCAACGTGCGCCAGTTGGAGAACACCTGCCGCTGGATCACCGTAATGGCCTCCAGCCGCGAAGTGCTGATCGGCGACCTGCCGCCCGAGCTACTCAACCTGCCGCAGGATGCCGCGCCGGTGACCAACTGGGAGCAGGCGCTGCGTCAGTGGGCCGACCAGGCGCTGGCCCGGGGTCAGTCGAACCTGCTCGATAGCGCAGTGCCCAGTTTTGAACGGATCATGATCGAGACGGCGCTCAAGCATACGGCGGGGCGTCGGCGTGATGCTGCGGTGTTGCTGGGTTGGGGGCGCAATACCCTGACGCGCAAGATCAAGGAACTGGGGATGAAGGTCGATGGCGGGGATGATGATGAAGGCGATGAGCATTGATCTACGCTAGCCATTGACCGGCATCGCGCGCAGCCCCTCCTCACGTGGGAGCGGGCTTGCTCCGCGATAGCATTGTTGCAGACACATCCTGCTCCAATCATGCCTGGCAACGGTTCACATTGCGGCCTACCGTGAGAGTTCATCATTCAAGGAGACCGACATGGATCGTCCCGCCTCCAACCACCTGCGCCGAGGCCGCTTTTCAGAGCCCGGCCGTATCTACCTGCTGACCAGCACAACGAAGGACCGGCGGCCCATATTCGCCGATTTCGGTGCTGCCCGCTGCCTCCCCCCGCTCCTCCACCAAGCCGAAATTGAAAACGCCCTTCGCTCTCTTGCCTGGGTAATCATGCCCGATCACTTCCACTGGCTGATCGAACTGCGCGACAGCACGCTGTGTAGCTTGATGCGGCGATTCAAATCCAGAAGCCGTTGCTCGCTATACAAACAAGGCAAGGTAGAGGGACGGTTATGGCAGTCTGGCTACCATGACCAGGCACTGAGGCGCGATGAGGATGTGCGCGACTTTGCGCGCTATATCGTGTGCAATCCGCTGCGGGCAGGCCTGGCAGAGCGCCTTGGCGATTACCCTCATTGGGACGCTGTTTGGCTGTGAGGATGTGATCGCGGGGCAAGCCCGCTCCCACGTTAATGCTCGATGTTACGGGCTGAACCGCCCCACCATGCCCCGCAATTGCTGCTGCAACTGCCCCAACTCGCCTTGCTTCCGGTGCTGTAAGGCCAACATGACTTTGCGTGGGAGCGTTTGCGTGGGAGGCCTTAACTTTGTCTGGGATCGATCTGTCTGCATGCACCGTTGCTGTGCTTCATGCACCTCGCAAAGGCACAAATCCCCTCAAACACTGGCCGAACTGTCTTGAAACGCAATGTTTCCGGGCTTTCCGAAACTGGCACGACACCTGCAATAAGTACTGTATCTCCAGTTTCGGGGACCTCGGTACAGGCAGGCCGGGAATCCCCTCTTTTATTCGTGCAGCCTCACCTGCACTCGCCAGCGTCCCGCGTCCTCTGCACCGACCCAGTCGCCCTGCAGAGGGCGCGCGGCGACCACCGTCAGCAGCAAGCCTTCCTCGCTCTTCTGCACCCGCCAACCCACTGGCTTACCCTGCAACGTCAGCTGCCCACGTTGGGATTTGCCCTGCGCTTCGAAGACCACTGCAACCGTGCCTTCGACATTCTCGCCATGCAGCTTGGGCTCTTCGTTAAACCACAGGTCCAGGCCGCCCTGCACCACTTCTATCTGCTCCAGCACGCGCTCTTCAGGGGTGGTCAAGCGGCCGATCATCAGCCCGACCATCACCCCGACGATGGCCAGGGAAAACATCACGCGCGGGAAGGCTTTCGAACGCAGGTCGGGTTCGGGGGTAGAATGCCCGTCATCTTCATGCTTGGAGCCGTGCATGTTTCACGTCATCCTTTTTCAACCAGAAATTCCGCCGAATACCGGCAATATCATCCGCCTATGTGCCAACAGCGGCTGCGCCCTGCACCTGATCGAGCCGATCGGCTTCGAGCTGGACGACAAGCGCTTGCGCCGGGCCGGACTGGATTACCATGAGTATGCCACGCTCAAGCGCCACCAGAGCCTGGCCGGATGCCTGGAAAGCCTCGGCCAGCCGCGCCTGTTCGCCTTCACCACCAAGGGCTCGCATCCGTTTCACGAGGTCGCCTACCAGCCAGGCGATGCATTCTTGTTTGGGCCTGAAAGTCGCGGGTTGCCCGCCGAAGTGCTGGACAATTTGCCGGCTGAGCAGAAGCTGCGCCTGCCGATGCGGCCGGGCTGTCGCAGCTTGAACCTGTCCAATACCGTTGCAGTGACGGTCTACGAGGCGTGGCGTCAGCAAGGGTTTGCCTGACGGCCATGAAAAAAGCGCCCCAAGGGGCGCTTTTTGTTTCTCGCAAGCAGTACTTACTGCAGCGACGGTGCTTCGCCAGCGGCCTGCATGCGCTCCATCTCTTGCGCGTACAGGGCGTCGAAGTTGACCGGCGACAGCATCAGGGCCGGGAACGAACCACGGGTCACCAGGCTGTCCAGGGTTTCGCGCGCGTACGGGAACAGGATGTTCGGGCAGAACGCACCCAGGGTGTGGCTCATCGATGGCGCGTCGAGGTTCTTGATCAGGAAGATACCCGCCTGCTGAACTTCGGCAATGAACGCCACTTCGTCACCGTTCTTGACGGTTACCGACAGGGTCAGTACGACTTCGTGGAAGTCACCTTCCAGGGCTTTCTGACGGGTGTTCAGGTCCAGCGAAACAGCCGGTTCCCACTGCTGACGGAAGATCTGCGGGCTCTTTGGCGCTTCGAACGACAGGTCGCGCACATAGATGCGCTGCATGGAAAATTGTGGGGCGTTTTCGTCGGCGGCGGCGCCGTTATTTTGTTGGTCAGTCATGGCAGATCCTTTTCCTAATGGGGTTCTAAGCGGTGTGAATCAGGCCGCGAGAAGGCTGTCGAGCTTGCCCGCCCGCTCCAGGGCATAGAGGTCATCGCAACCACCGACATGGGTACTGCCGATCCAGATCTGCGGCACCGAGGTACGGCCGGCCTTCTGGCTCATTTCGGCGCGAACCTGTGGTTTGCCGTCGACCTTGATTTCCTCGAACGCCACGCCCTTGCTCTCGAGCAGGTACTTGGCGCGCATGCAGTAGGGGCAGTAGTCGCTGGAGTAAACGATGACGGGCTTCATATCACTTCACCAGGGGCAGGTTATCGGCTTTCCAGCTGGAAATGCCACCGCTGAGCTTGGCGGCGGTGTAACCAGCCTTGAGCAGTTCACGGCAATGGGTACCAGACTGCTGGCCCATGCTATCGACCACGATCAGGGTCTTGTCTTTGTGTTTTTCAAGCTCTGCCATGCGAGTGGCGAGCTTGTCTTGCGGGATGTTCAGCGCACCGACGATGTGCCCTGCCGAATATTCCTTGCTCGGGCGGATGTCGATCACCAGACCCTTGTCGGCATTGACCAGGGCGGTCAATTGGCCGTTGCTCAGGCTCTGCCCGCCGCGACGAATTTCATTGACCAGCAGCAGGATCAGCAGAACGAAGAAGATCGCCACCAGAATGAAGTGGTTTGTGGCAAAAGTGATCAGGTTAGCAACCATCAGGTGTGTTCCACGCGATTGAAAATGGCGGCCAGTATACACAGCCCCAAAGGCCCACCAAAGCCCGTAGGCCAGGCAGGCGAACAGCTTTCATTGCAGCTGGTCGGGACGATGGTCGGGTAGCACGATGAATTTTCGCCCCAGATGGCGTATTTGCCCTAAAATGCGTGTCTTTATCATCTTCTAGCAACCGTGAGTGGGATTGATGACGAGCACGCCTAAACCCCTGGTCCTGATCATCCTGGATGGTTTCGGTCACAGCGAAAGCCCCGAGTACAACGCCATCTTTGCAGCCAACACCCCGGTCTACGATCGCCTGCGGGCTACCCAGCCCAACGGCTTGATCTCCGGTTCTGGCATGGATGTCGGCTTGCCCGACGGCCAGATGGGCAACTCTGAGGTCGGTCACATGAACCTCGGTGCCGGGCGCGTGGTGTACCAGGACTTCACCCGGGTGACCAAGGCCATCCGTGACGGCGAGTTCTTCCACAACCCCGTGCTGACCGGTGCCGTGGACAAGGCCGCCAGCGCCGGCAAGGCCGTGCACATCCTCGGCCTGCTCTCCGACGGCGGCGTACACAGCCATCAGGACCACCTGGTCGCCATGGCCGAACTGGCCGCACAACGTGGCGCCGAGAAAATCTACCTGCACGCCTTCCTCGATGGTCGCGACACCCCGCCCCGCAGCGCCCAGTCGTCGATCGAACTGCTCGACGCGACCTTCGCCAAGTTGGGTAAAGGCCGCATCGCCAGCCTGATCGGCCGCTACTTCGCAATGGACCGTGACAACCGCTGGGACCGCGTCAGCGCCGCCTACAACCTGATCGTCGACTCGGTGGCCGATTACACTGCCGATACCGCCGTGGCAGGCCTTGAAGCCGCCTACGCACGCGACGAAAGCGATGAGTTCGTCAAAGCCACGCGCATTGGCGAAGCGGTCAAGGTCGAAGATGGCGATGCGGTGATCTTCATGAACTTCCGCGCCGACCGTGCCCGCGAGCTGTCGCGCGTGTTCGTCGAGCCGGACTTCAACGAATTCCCGCGTGCCCGCCTGCCCAAGCTTGCCGCCTACATCGGCCTGACCCAGTACTCGGCCAAGATCGCTGCCCCTGCGGCCTTTGCCCCAGCCAGCCTGGACAACGTACTGGGCGAGTACCTGGCGAAAAACGGCAAGACCCAGCTGCGTATCGCCGAGACCGAGAAGTATGCCCACGTGACGTTCTTCTTCTCGGGCGGGCGTGAAGAGCCGTTCGAAGGCGAAGAGCGCATCCTGATCCCGTCGCCGAAGGTCGCCACTTACGACCTGCAGCCTGAAATGAACGCCCCTGAAGTGACCGACCGCATCGTCGAAGCCATCGAGCAGCAGCGCTTCGATGTCATCGTGGTCAACTACGCCAACGGCGACATGGTCGGCCATACCGGCGTGTTCGAGGCGGCGGTCAAGGCTGTCGAGGCGCTGGACACCTGCGTTGGGCGCATCGTCGAGGCACTGGACAAGGTTGGCGGCGAAGCGCTGATTACCGCCGACCACGGCAACGTTGAACAAATGGAAGACGAGTGCACCGGCCAGGCGCACACCGCTCATACCACCGAGCCGGTGCCGTTCATCTATGTGGGCAAGCGCAAGCTCAAGGTCCGCGAAGGCGGCGTGCTGGCGGACGTGGCGCCGACCATGCTGCAACTGCTGGGCCTGGAAAAGCCAGCAGAGATGACCGGAACCTCGATCCTGGTTGACTAATTCACGTGGGAGCGGGCTTGCCCCGCGATAGCGCCGACAGGTTCACCC